>NZ_JAKRFQ010000185.1 GCF_022347985.1 Photobacterium sp. OFAV2-7 | reverse complement strand
CTAAATTAAACGTCAATGAAAAATTGTCTGAAATTTGACTTAATCGATCGATATCAAAGAGTGATGAGTAATAATTGATTGATTTTTCAAATTATTGTGAGCTTGGTTGAGGTGAACTATGTGCGTAAGATTTCCAATAAAACGAAAGCCTATTATGCACATAAACACCATTTGACGTAAGTGTGTTCGGCATTGGGAGCGATATGCGGGGTGAGGTTGGTATTTTTCTTCGGTTGGTTTGTATTGCTTTGCGGTAAAATTTAAGGCCACCATTTAGTGACCTTATGTTTAGGTCGGTTGATTTATTGGACTTGGTTATTACTGTGTGTCCGCCTGATATACGAATATGAACTGACCATTCATATTAGGGATGTTATTAGCTGGGCTGGTACTCACATAATTTTGTTTGATGCAGTTTTTAACACATGGGTTGGAGGGGGATACAATAAATTGACCATCCCTGGATGGCAGGCTGCCAATTGGGCTGACGTTTAGGTAAACCGATTTGTTGAAGGATTCTTGGCCTGAAGATATGAATACAAATTGACCATTTTCATTAGGCATGTTGTTAGCTGGGCTGGTACTCAAGTACGTTGCAGCTAATAAATTCGTTGATAGTAGTGAGAATAAAGCAATGAGCATTAGATTAAGCGATATTTTCATGGTTCTGATCTCATATTGCCTTGTAATAGTCATATAATTTTAGTGTATTTGTGATCTTTGTATTGATTTTTTGTTAGGCTGTTGATTTAAAAGCGTATATATATGCTGTTTGATCACTGTTCTAGCACGGAGTTATTGGTTATTCGTATTGTGTATGTGATCGAGGTACAGCTTTCGGTGTAATAGTGTTGCCTGTAGTTTATGGCTGGAATAACATCAAAAGAAAGCGCTTTCTTGGGTTTAATGAGGGAAATAGAGGTTTACTCAATTGGGTACATGTTACAACTAAAGAAAGCGCTTTCTTGAATGGTTTCTACATATAAAGGATTATGTAATGCATAATAAAAAGATTTTAGCTTCCATGTTTTGTGGCTTGTTGTTATCAGCAAATGGTGCTGTCGCTGATGAAGTTAAGCAAGGGGGCACACTTACTGTACCAATCATCAATACTGGTTTCGTTGAGAACTTTAACCCATACACAACAGGTAGCTTGTTTGATGGTGTGCTATACGAACCATTAATGATGTTCAATATTAAGACCGGTAATGTGGAGTATCGTCTCGCAGAGTCAGCGGAATATTCTGATGATTTGAAGACTATAACAGTCAAGCTGCGCGACGGTTTATCTTGGTCTGATGGTAAGCCTCTGACAGCAAATGATGTTGTGTTCAGCTATACAATGACAAAAGATGTGCCTGCGTTTGATTCAGCGGCCATTTGGACATCCGGTAAACTAGCGAGTATCACTGCTACTGATGCTAGAACCATTGTTTTTGAGTTAAATCAGGCGGATTCGACATTTATCTGGGATCTTCCTAAATATTATGTTTTGCCAGAGCATGTTTGGAGCAAGGTGAGTAACGCAGACTTGCCAACATTTACCAATCCAAATCCTATTGGTAGCGGCCCAATGACAGTGGTTAAATACCTAAAGCCACAGCAAATGGAGCTTTGTCGCAACCCCCATTACTACCTTGAAAACCGTCCTTATCTCGATTGTATTAAATACCGCTCATATAATGATAACTCTCAAATACAGCCGGCATTGATGAAAGGGGAAATTGATTGGGGTTCTAACTTCATCGCCGACGTCGATAATACTTTTGTCGCGGCTGACCCAGAAAATCATCATTACTGGTACCCGGCTAATGATGCTATTCACCTCTATGTGAATACGCAAGAGAAGCCATTTGATGATTTGAATGTTCGTAAAGCATTATCGATGGCTTTAGATCGAGATGCAATTGTTGATATCGCTGCTTATGGCTACCCAACACCAAACTATAATGTTGGAGGTATTGCTGAGCTGTATAGTACGAGTATCAGCAAGGAGGTAAACGAAAAATATAAAGGCCTGACTCAATATAATCCTGAAAAAGCTAAACAACTTCTTGATGCTGCAGGTTATAAAGATCGAAACGGTGACGGTTTCAGGGAGATGGCCGACGGCAAGACGATTGAGTTTGATATTGAGGTTGTCAACGGGTGGACAGACTGGATCCAGGTTGTTCAGATGGTTTCAGAGTACTATGAAGAGATCGGTATCAAAGCAAACGTGAAAACAGTCGACTGGGCAGTGTATGACAAGAACCTGAAAGAAAGCGGGTACAAAATGTCTATAAACTGGTCGATGGTTGCAACGAACCCCATCATGGCTTACCAGGAGTACTACTTAACGTCTCGTATCGGTAAAACGTGGCATGCTGGACACGGGGTACACTCTAAAGATATAGATGCGCTAATTAATAGTTTCGGTCAGACAGTAAATCCAGCTGAGCAACAAGAGATATTGAATAAACTTCAAGAGTTTACAGCAGAAAACATTCCATTTATCCCACTGTTTTCTAATGCAACTTGGTTCCAGTATAACAGCTCAAAGATTGTTGGTTGGCCTAGTAAAGACAACCCATATGTTCAACCTAGCTTTTATGATGGTGGCAATCGTAACCTGATTATCAACAATCTTCATTTGAAATAACTTATAAATAATTTAAAGGGTCACTGTATAAACTTTGACCCTTTGATTATCGGATATATATATGAGCTTTTTACTACGTAGACTCAGCTTTTATTTTGTTGCTTTTTTTATAGCGATCTCTTTTAATTTTTTGCTCCCAAGACTAATGCCTGGAGACCCTATTGATGCCTTGTTTGCCGCAGCCCAAGGACGATTGGATCCTGCGCAGATGGATGCCGTCAGGGAAATGTATGGCTTTATGGATGGTTCAACATTAGAACAATATTTTGCATACATCAAAAGTGTATTCACTTTGGACCTTGGGCCATCAGTACTGATGTTTCCTGTTAGCGTAACTGATGTTATTGGCCAGGCGTTGCCATGGACTATTTTTCTGGCATTAGGCTCATTGATCGTCGCTCTTATAATTGGGGTCTCGATTGGTACTTATGCTTCGTATCGCCGAGAAGGCTTGTTTGGACAAGTCATTCCGCCAACACTGGCATTTATCAGTAATTTTCCTTATATCGTTACGGCACTATTGCTCTTTTATTTCTTCGGTTTGCAATTGGAGTGGTTTCCTCTGGCCTATACCTATGATCCGTCACTAGAGCCGGGGTTCACTATGGAGTTTATTTCCAGCGTGCTAAAACATGCTGTATTGCCTATGGGCTCGATGATTGTCGTTGGTATCTCAACTTGGGTATTCAACATGCGTAATGCGATGATCAATGTCCTTGGTGAGGATTACGTCACCATGGCCGAAGCAAAAGGCCTCAGCAGTTTTCGCGTTATGTATCGGTATGCGGGACGAAATGCGATTCTGCCTGTAGCGACAGCCATTGCGATGGCAATCGGTTTTTCGTTTGCAGGCTCAATTATGACTGAGGTTGTGTTTAACTATCAGGGACTGGGGAATATCCTTCTAAAGGGCATTGTTGCAAGGGATTACCCACTAATTCAAGCAATCCTGCTTATTCTTGTTACAGCCGTGCTGACAGCGAACTTCATAGCAGATCTTCTTTATGTCTGGCTTGACCCTCGGATTTCTAAATAAGGTTTGATTATGAGTAAGTTAATGGATTCATTCGACAATAATATGTCCGATCGTCAATCGAATAATTTTCAAAAAAAGTGTAAAGAAGTGCTTTCAGCCTTACACGCTTTCTTTCATGGTAACCCGCCTGCGATTATTGGTGGTTTGTTGATTTCTATCGTGCTGATTGGTGCGCTAATGGCCCCTGTTCTTGCAACCCATGATCCTAACAAACGAGTTGCCAGGCCGCATATGCCGCCAAGCAGCGAACATGTGCTAGGAACGACCCGAAGTGGACGTGATGTATACAGTCAGGTTCTATACGGGGCCAGGAAGTCGCTAACAGTTGCACTCTCGGCTGGGATTATCGCCATGACACTGGCTGTAGCAATTGGTGTGACATCTGGTTATATGGGAGGCAAGGTTGATGAGTGGCTGAACTTCGTTACCAATGTCTTTCTGGTCTTTCCGCAGTTACCACTGCTTATTGTCCTGGCCGCTTTTCTGGGACAGGTTGGCTCGCTGGTTATCACTATATTGCTCGGGGTGACCTCCTGGCCATGGGGAGCAAGGGTAATTCGTTCGCAAACTATGGCTATCAGGAATAAGGAGTTCATTATTTCTGCTGAAGTTATGGGTGAGTCAAAAACACGCATCATTCTGGTCGAAATTCTGCCGAACCTTATCTCGATTGTGTTTGGCGGTTTCCTTGGGACGGTGATTTATGCGATGGGCTCCGAAGCTGGCTTAGGTATCTTAGGGTTGGGGGATGCCACAGAAGTGAGCTGGGGCTCGATGCTGTATTGGGCACAAACGTCATCAGCACTGTACACGGGCGCCTGGTGGGAAATGATTGTCCCTGCGATGGCACTGGCTGTCACCGGCGGTTCTCTGGCTCTGATCAATATGTCGATTGACCAGGTGAGTAACCCGAAATTGAAGACAGGACCACACATGAAGTTGTGGAAAAAACTGAAAAGAGAAGCAGATCAACGCCGAGGCTTATTATGAAAGATGTACTGCTAGAGATTAATAATCTTTGTGTCGATTATGTATCCCCAAATGGTGTGGCGCGGGCCGTCAATAATGTCAGCTTGACTATAGCTCCTGGTGAAACGCTTGGGATCGCCGGTGAGTCGGGATGTGGGAAAAGCACACTGGCCTTCGCAATTTCACGTCTGCATAAAGCGCCTGCATTGATTTCTGAGGGAGAAATCCTCTATCAGGGACGCGACGTATTGAAGATGTCCGACAAAGAGCTGCGTGATTATCGTTGGAAAGATGTGTCGGTCGTGTTCCAGAGTGCAATGAACTCACTCAACCCGGTAATCACTATCGGTGAGCAACTGGTGGATGTGATCATTGCCCACAAGAATATCCGCTACGAAGAAGCCCACCAGAAAGCGGTTGAGCTACTGGCGATTGTTGGTATTCATGCTGATCGGATGGCCAGCTTCCCCCACCAACTGAGTGGAGGGATGAGGCAACGGGTGGTTATCGCTGTAGCCCTGGCTCTGGAGCCAAAACTGATCATTATGGATGAACCGACGACGGCACTGGATGTGGTGGTAGAGCGAGAAATTCTGAATGAGCTTTACGATTTAAAGACTAAATTTGGGTTCTCTATATTATTTATCAGCCATGATTTGAGCCTGATGGGAGAAATTGCTGATCGAATTGGTGTGATGTACGCAGGTAACCTCATCGAAATAGGTGATGCAGAAACCGTATTTGGTAAACCTTCTCATCCATATACGCAAGGGCTGATCGCATCATTTCCTACCATTCACGGTCCGAAAGAGCGGTTGTATGGTATTCCGGGTAACCCTGTTGATTTGTTACGTATTCCTGTCGGTTGTAATTTCCAGGAACGTTGCAGTCAGTGTTTTGCCGATTGCAGGCAAAGCGAACCGGAATTGATTAGGCTAAATGATCGCCACCATGCGGCATGTCACCGTTTATAAGGAAGAAGTGATGGACTATATAGAGAATAAAGATGTTGTACTCTCTGTACGGAACTTGGTAAAGGATTTTCCTATTGGTAAATCAGGTGGCAAAGATCAGTACATGCGAGCTGTGAATGATGTGTCATTCGATTTATGTAAAGGCGAGGCCCTGGCAATTGTTGGTGAATCGGGTTCAGGTAAAAGTACCGGCGCACGGATTTTGACCCGCATTTATGATCAGACTGATGGGGACATTTTATTTAAAGGGCAGCCCTTGCATGAATATACCAAGGAGCACGGCAGCCTGGAGTATGCTCGTCAGGTTCAGATGATTTTTCAGGATCCGTTCGGCTCACTTAATCCGGTGCATAACATCTATCACCACATTGCCAGACCTCTGCTGATCCACAATAGGGTGGGTAAGAAAGCCGTTCAGAAACTGGTCTATGAATTGCTGGAAATGGTAGGCCTGAACCCGGCAGTAGAAACTGCCGAAAAATACCCGCATCAGCTAAGTGGCGGCCAGCGTCAGCGTGTGGCTATCGCCCGGGCAATAGCTGTCTCGCCGGAGGTTATTCTGGCAGATGAGCCTATCTCGATGCTTGATGTGTCTGTTCGTTTGGGGATCTTGAATTTAATGTCAGATCTGAAAGACAAGCACGGCATCTCTTTCATGTACATTACCCACGATATTGCTACTGCACGGTATTTTGCTGAAAAAACGGCAGTAATGTACGTCGGTCATATGGTGGAGTGGGGCAATAGCGATAAGGTTACGCAGACTCCGCAACATCCGTATACCCAGTTGCTTCTTTCTGCTGTTCCTGAAGCCGGACGGTCCGGACGGCGCGAACTCAGTGCCAAGAAAGGTGAAATTCCGTTATGGAAGCCGAATAGTTACGGGTGTCCGTTTGCACAGCGTTGTCCGAGAGCAAGTAGTCAATGTGTCCAGGTTTTACCTGCGGTTACTCAGCTTGCAAGTGATCACTTTATTCGATGCCACCATATCTAATTCGGGCATCGATTCTGGTTTTTTCGCGCTAAGCAAGAAAGCGCTTTCAAGAAGTTTGGTTAAATAAAATGGCAAAAAAAATTATTACGCAATCTGGCGATATAAAGGGTAAGTTCGTCACTATGGATGGCGAAAAATATTATGTGATTGAAAATGTTGATCACATGGATCCTTTTTTTATCAGTGTGGTATCGGCCAGTGATCACTGGTTGTTTATCTCGTCGGCAGGAAGCCTATCGGCGGGAAGAATCAAGCCGGAACTTGCTCTGTTTCCTTATAAATCAGTTGATTATATTCATGAAAGTGCTGAGAACACAGGCAGTAAAACGATTGTAAGGGTGACAGGTGAAGAAGGGATAAAGCTTTGGGAACCCTTCAATGTGCACCATGACGGGCTATATCAAATCCAGCGGAACCTCTATAAAAATACCGTGGGTGACAAAATTGTCTTTGAAGAGGTGAACTTGGATT
>NZ_JAKRFQ010000184.1 GCF_022347985.1 Photobacterium sp. OFAV2-7 | reverse complement strand
CATTGGCCTCACCCTAAAGAGGTCTCAGATCATGAAAACGCATCAAATAATGCAGCTAAAACGATTCATAATAAATATAACCTATGGCAAACAAGTTTTTACAACGTGAAGCATAAAGGTGAACCTTTACCGCTGAATAAAATCATTCAAATTCATAAAAACAACCAGAATGCTAGCTACGCATAGAGGATATCATCATGCCATGCGTCTATGAAAACATTTACCCCATAAGCCAAGATAAATCATCTTCATTAATTAACGAAAAATATTATGAACATATCATTTTAAGTGAAAATAATTCATTTATTGGTACTCCTCACATAGCATTCACACTTGTTCGGGATTCGAGCAATTATCACTATGATGCAGAACGTCAGGAAATAAACAGTGATGACTTCAAAGGCTGTATATCAATTGGTTCAAGCAGCACATTATATTCAGAAGATAACTTAGGTTTTGAAAATCGCCCCGTAAGGTTAACCGTTGTTAAAGTTAATCAGCAGCCGGCAGGAAAAATTATCATTGGTGATAATGTCATGCTGCAAGGAACTGCGATCATTTGCTACAACGCCGTAGAGATTGGCAACAATGTTTTGTTTGGCCCTAAAGTAACTATTATGGATAGCAGTGGACACCCCATTAGATGCCGAGGCAACCACAATGAAGCTGCTCGAACGACTTCAGCAAAAGTTACGATTAAAGATAACGCGTGGATTGGTATGGGGGCAACAATATTAAAAGGCGTCACAATAGGTGAAAATAGTGTCGTAAGTGCGAACAGTGTGGTTTTCGGCAGTATCCCAGATAACTGCATTGCAATAGGCAATCCGGCAACAGTTGTAAAACACCTATAAGTTCACCTTCTAAATTAAAAAAGCTATCATCATGACAATAACCAGCAGTCACAGAGTCGCTAACTCATCGTTATATACTTTACTAAAGCTGGCGATTCCGATTACATTACAAACAGCCCTTTTTTCAAGCAAAAGTATTATCGACAACTTAATGCTGGGAAAATTAAGTGTATATGATATTGCTGCGATTGGTTTTGCATCTAAAGCACAATTAGTTATTACCTTTTTCATTATTGGTATCAGTATTGGCGGAGGCCAAGTTGCTGCTCAGTGTTGGGGAGCAGTAAAGTCTGATGATAGTAAGTTTAAAAAAACCATTATCATAATACTGCTGCTTAGTTTTATTTCAGCTTTTACTTTCTTTGTTCCACTGTCTTATTTATCCAAAGACATAATGGCAATAGGCACACAGTCGAATGAAATAATAACAAGAGGAAGTGATTACCTTCAAATCATTGCCTATAGTTTATTCTTTTTTGCTTATACATCTACCCTCGCCACAGGCCTGCGTGTGATGCACCAACCCATGATTGCCACAGTGATCAGTACGATTGGTGTCGGTCTCAATATACTTCTTAACTGGCTGCTCATCTTCGGTCACTGGGGGGGGCCTGCTATGGGAATAAAAGGGGCTGCTATCGGTACCTTGATCAGTGCCATAATTGAAACACTATGCCTCTTTGCCTGGTTACTATATCAGCGCCATCGCTTGGCTTTTCTCCCGTTAAAATTATTAAGAGCAATCACATCACTAGATATTAAGACCGTCACTCACCTGTCGATGACTGCTGCAATCAACAGTATTGTTTGGGCATTAGGGATATTTGCTTTTCACGCTTTACTGGGAAACACCAATGCCAATCTATTGATCGCACTTGCTGTGTTATCACCAATCGAAGCGCTGGCGATGGCATTGCTGATCGGGTTATCAAGTGCTGCATCGGTCATTATTGGTAACCATGTGGGAGCGGAAAGGTATGATATAGCCAAAAAAGATAGCAACAGAATGTTACTGGTGAGCATTATTTTTGGTGTGTTAACTGCCCTGGCTTTATGGGTGGCACAAGCAACCATCATAGACCTGTTCTATAACGAAACCTCTAGTGCACGAGCTTTAACAGAACAACTATTCACCATCATGGTGTTATCTATCGCCATTAAAAGTCTGTCAATGATGTTTATCGTCGGTATTTTGCGAGCCGGAGACGATGCGCGCTTTTGTTTATACACCGACATATTTTCTCAGTGGGTGTTCTTATTACCTTGCACCACCTTTCTCGCTTATGTCTTGCAACTTGATGCGGTCCTCCTCTACAGCTTAATCATCATAGAAGAAAGTCTGAAAATACTTATTTGTATAATGAGACTGCGCTCAGGGAAGTGGATAACCAATCTATCTAATTGTATGAGTTAGAGTGTATAACATAATTAAATCAGTTACTCCTCTCTACAGCGACCAGAGCAACACTGAACACTGAGATCCGGCTTGTCTGCCTCGTCATCGTGATCTTCCAGCGCTTCTAGGATAGAACAATGGCTGGCATTGTCATCAACATGGCCACAGCAGGCATCATTGATTTTTTTGAGGGCCAGGCGAATACGCCTGAGCTCAGCCATTTTTTTATCAACTTCGGCTAGTTTTGCCTGGGTAATAGCTTTGACTTCCGCACAGCTATGCTGGCAGGCCTCGAGCCGAATATCCAGCAGCTCGCGAATTTCATCCAGACTCAGACCGATGGCCTTAGAGCGCATAATAAACTTCACCCGTGACAAATCGGCTTCGTTATAAAGTCGATATCCGCTCTCACTACGCCCGGCAGGTTCAAGCAGACCATTTTTCTCGTAGAACCGTAACGTGTCACTGCTGACATCACACAGCTTTGCCAGCTGTCCTATCAAATACATACCCAACCCATTTCTTTATAGATACCAACACCTGCGGTTAACATCGGTAAAACACAAAAAGCAAACGTTTGCGTGATGTCGGATTTCATGTAATATATGCGCCATCAACAAAAATCACAGCCCTTACCGGAGAGCTGGCGCTCTTCGATTCTAATGAGGGTATTTGCCAAAATCCAGCACCAATATTGTGGTGGTTTTTGGCAAATATTCCCCGTGTATAAAAGAGATGGTAGCAATGGAAAACGCTCGTCCTATTCGCCGTGCGCTGATCAGCGTATCTGACAAAACTGGTATTGTTGAGTTCGCACAAGCTCTTGCCAACCGTGGTGTTGACATCCTTTCTACTGGCGGTACGGCTCGTCTACTTGCCGAGCAAGGTATCAAGGTCACCGAAGTATCTGATTATACTGGCTTCCCGGAAATGATGGACGGCCGGGTCAAGACCCTTCACCCGAAAGTACACGGTGGCGTTCTGGGTCGTCGCGGCCAGGACGATGAGGTCATGGCTCAACACGGTATCGACCCGATTGATATGGTGGTGGTAAACCTGTATCCATTTGCCCAGACAGTAGCCAAGGCAGGCTGTACGCTGGAAGACGCGGTTGAAAATATTGATATCGGCGGCCCGACCATGGTTCGCTCGGCGGCGAAAAACCACAAAGATGTCACCATTGTGGTAAATGCCCATGACTATGACCGCGTTCTGGCCGAGCTGGAAGCCAACAGCGGCTCTTTGACCCATGCTACCCGCTTTGATCTTGCTATCGCCGCCTTTGAGCACACCGCCGCCTATGACGGCATGATCGCCAACTATTTCGGTACTATGGTGCCGTCATACGGTGACAACAAGGAAGGGGATGAACCTTCTCCTGAAAACAAAAGTAAATTCCCGCGTACCTTCAATCAGCAGTTCGAGAAGAAGCAGGACATGCGCTACGGAGAGAACAGCCATCAGGCCGCAGCTTTCTATGTAGAAGCAAATCCGGAAGAAGCCTCTGTGTCTACAGCACGCCAAATCCAGGGCAAGGCGCTTTCTTACAACAACATCGCTGATACCGATGCTGCGCTTGAGTGTGTGAAAGAGTTCGACCAGCCAGCCTGTGTCATCGTCAAACACGCCAACCCTTGTGGTGTGGCACTGGGCGACAACATTCTCGAAGCCTACAACCGTGCTTACCAGACGGACCCGACATCAGCCTTTGGCGGCATCATTGCCTTCAACCAGGAGCTGGATGCCGAAACCGCGCAGGCGATTGTCGAGCGCCAGTTCGTGGAAGTGATCATCGCGCCGTCTGTATCTGAAGCTGCTATCAAAGTTGTTGCAGCGAAGAAAAACGTTCGCCTGCTAGAGTGCGGCCAGTGGTCAGCCAAGACTACAGGCTTTGACGTCAAGCGCGTTAACGGCGGCCTGCTGGTGCAAGACCGTGACCAGGGTATGGTTAGCCAGGACGACCTGAAAGTGGTTTCCAAGCGTCAGCCAAGTGACGAAGAGCTACGTGATGCCCTGTTCTGCTGGAAAGTCGCGAAGTACGTTAAGTCGAACGCAATTGTCTACGCCAAGGGCAATATGACTATCGGCGTCGGTGCCGGTCAAATGAGCCGCGTGTATTCGGCGAAAATTGCCGGTATCAAGGCCGCGGACGAAAACCTGGAAGTTGCCGGTAGCGTGATGGCATCTGATGCCTTCTTCCCGTTCCGCGACGGTATTGATGCGGCGGCCGAAGCAGGCATTAAGTGTGTTATCCAGCCGGGCGGCTCGATGCGCGACCAGGAAGTGATTGACGCCGCCGACGAACACGGCATGGCAATGATCTTTACGGGTATGCGCCACTTCCGCCACTAATTTTTTGGTTCTCCCCCTTATCAAGGGGGAGTCAGAGGGGGTTGATGTACTTGCGTGCCATAACCCCTCCCAACCTCCCCTTAAAAAGGGGAGGAGTAATCAAAGGAAAGATTATGAACGTATTAGTCATTGGTTCTGGCGGCCGCGAACATGCGCTAGGCTGGAAAGCAGCACAAAATCCAAATGTAGACACTGTATATGTGGCACCGGGAAATGCCGGTACGGCACTGGAGCCCAAACTGGAAAACGTTGCTATCGGTGTTGAGGATATTGCCGGCCTGGTTGCCTTTGCCAAGGAGAAAGCCATTGAGCTGACCATCGTCGGCCCTGAGGCTCCACTGGTTATCGGCGTTGTCGATGCTTTCCGCGAGGCCGGCCTGCCAATCTTCGGTCCGACACAAGCTGCCGCTCAGCTAGAAGGCTCCAAAGCATTTACCAAGGACTTTTTGGCTCGCCATAAGATCCCAACAGGTTCATACGCTAATTTCACCGAAATCGAACCTGCCCTGGCTTATGTACGTGAGCAAGGTGCGCCTATCGTGGTGAAAGCCGATGGTTTAGCCGCTGGTAAAGGCGTCATTGTCGCGATGACCCTTGAAGAAGCGGAAGATGCGATTAAAGACATGCTGGCAGGTAACGCCTTTGGTGAAGCCGGTAGCCGCGTGGTGATTGAAGAGTTCCTTGAAGGCGAAGAAGCCAGCTTTATCGTCATGGTCGACGGCGCTAGCGTCCTGCCTATGGCCACCAGCCAGGATCACAAGCGTGTGGGCGACAAGGACACCGGCCCGAATACCGGGGGGATGGGTGCCTACTCCCCTGCCCCTGTGGTCACACCTGAAATTCATGAGCGTATTCTGGAAGAGGTTATCTATCCGACAGTGCGTGGTATGGATGCAGAAGGTCACCCGTATACCGGTTTCCTTTATGCCGGCCTGATGATTGCCGCTGACGGTACCCCGAAGGTGATCGAATACAACTGCCGCTTTGGCGATCCGGAAACCCAGCCAATCATGATGCGTATGGAGTCGGATCTGGTCGAGCTTTGCCTCATGGCGATTGACGAGAAGCTTGATCAGGCTGAATCGAAGTGGGATCCGCGCGCTTCAATCGGCGTGGTACTTGCTGCTGGTGGCTACCCGGCTGACTATGCCAAGGGCGACGTAATCACCCTGCCTGCAGAACAGGCTGACGGTCAGAAAATTTTCCATGCCGGTACCACGAACAACGCTGATGGTGAGCTTGTGACAAACGGCGGCCGTGTTCTTTGTGCCACGGCCCTGGGAAATACGGTCTCAGAAGCCCAGCAACGTGCCTATGCGCTGACCAAACAGGTAAGCTGGAACGGTATGTTCCATCGCAATGACATCGGTTACCGTGCGATAAAGCGCGAGCAACAGGCATAGCGCCACCGAACGATACCAATAAATAAAAAAACGCGCTGACTCAGCGCGTTTTTTATTTCGCGTCCCGTAGGAGCACAAACAAGTATCAGAGCTTAATTGCCGAGCAAGACAGGAGGATCTATACATTGCTTGCCGTCGCCAGCCAGCATCAGCAATTGGTTTGCCTCGATACTCTCGCGACGCACCTTACCGGATACTGCGATAAAGCGGTTCTGCCCCTGCTGGCTAAGCTGCCGGGCGGTAAATTCGGGTAAGGCCGGGGCAAAGCTCATCGCCATCGGCTTGTCCGTTCCACAACGTGTCAGACGATTCCCCTGCCAGTGCCCCTGTATCAGAGACAGGCCGTCTTTGCGCTGCTCTCTGACAACACGGATGGCATTCTTGGCCTGCTGGGTTAGCTGGTAGAGCTGAGAGTCAGACAATGGCAGAACAGCCCCGTCTACGGAGTAGCGCTGAAAGACCGCGCTTCCCTGGGTGTCATAGCGAACATGAAGGGTAAAGGGCTTAAGGGTATTCTCGTACAACCGAGTTCCCTCACGCTTGATCTCGCGTAACTTGCCGTCACGCCAGCGATAATCAGATTGGTATTGGCCGTAGTCTCCGGCTGTCACCACTTCGGCCAGCTTCACCGGACGGTTTTGCTGCGAGGTGTACCAGTACAGTGACGTCGCATCGCCCATCGTCTGGCCGCCAGTATGGGTCAGAATAGGGGTGATGGTATTTTCGGGAACAGAGGTAGTTTCACATCCAGCCAGGAGCGAGATAAGAAAAAAAGGAAGAAGACGTTTCATAACAATAGCTCCGCCAGGTGAATCACCTGGCGGAGTATAGATTATTTCACTGAGTCTTTCAGTGCTTTACCCGCTACGAATGCAGGAACGTTCGCAGCTGCAATCTGGATTTCCTGACCAGTTTGCGGGTTGCGGCCAGTGCGTGCTGCGCGGTGGTTTACTTTAAATGTACCAAAGCCAATTAGTTGAACCTGGTCACCTTCCTTAAGCGCGTCAGTGATACCGTCTAGAGTTGACTCTAGTGCTACTTTCGCTTGAGCTTTAGAAAGATCTGCTTTTTCAGCGATCAGGTCAATAAGTTGGGTCTTGTTCATTAGGTTTCCCTTCTAAGGTTTTTCTTCAGACGCATCAACTCTA
>NZ_JAKRFQ010000183.1 GCF_022347985.1 Photobacterium sp. OFAV2-7 | reverse complement strand
TAAGCAACTGGCGGTTTCAGAATTGTAACTGTTATCTCTTAGTTTCACCCCTTGACGCGGCATTACCCGTATGAGGGAGTTGCATTTGATATTTCCCTCAAAATAGCTTTAATAGACCTTGTTTTTTTAAACACTGAGTATCAGACAGGAAGGAGCAAAACCATGTCAGCATTAATGGTTGCATTTGTTAGGGTTCATGACTTAGAAGCTTATAACCGTGAATATCTCTTTTCAGCGCATCCCCTTATTGAAAAATATAATGGCAAAGCACTAGCAGTATCTGAGAAGGTAAAGCCAATCCAAGGAAAGCTTCCAGAAGGTAAGTTTGTTATTTTAGAATTTCCAACCACTGAGCAAGCTGAAGCATATTACTATTCCGCTGAACATCAAGCACTTCTAGAAAAGGGAAACAAATATTTCAGCTCAGATAGTATTATTGCAGAAAATGAACTTCATAGAGATTAAATTGGGAAATTACCATGCCTGCATACATGCTAACCTTTGTCTGAGTTCATGATCACGAAGCCCATCAACGTGACTATCTAACAAAAGCTCACGCGATCCTGACTATCAGCCATTAAAAGCATTGCGTGCATCTTTCCTGGATGCGGACATGGCGATTATTGAGCAAGTTTTTTAGTTCAGGTAAAACCTGAATAAAGACAAGATAAAATAAATAGGCCGATGTTCAGTCAACATCGGCTTTGCTTTCTATATGGAACCATAAGTAATGCCAATTTAATGGCCAGGAGTCTTAACTCAGAAGCTCAAGCAGTTGCTCCGGGCGGTCAAACAGGTGCGTAGGTGAGGCTTGCTCAAGCTCCTCCCTTGAACCATAGCCCCACAGCACGCCTGCCGAGTCCAACTTATTATGCTGTGCAGCAGTCAGATCAACGGCTCTGTCACCAATCATGACGGCATTTTGACTAATCGTTCCTGACCGAAGCAGAGACTCAAGCTGCTGCCATTTTTCAATACCGATATCGCCACCGCTTACAAACTCAAACACATCAAGCAAGCTGAACATAGTCAGGATCTTCTTGGCAAAATCAGCCCGCTTTGACGTACAGACGCCAAGCCGGCAGCCTTCTTTTTCCTTCAATGACAGCAGTACCTGTTTCACATTTGGATACAGATGGTTTTCTGAGTAACCTACTTCAGCATATCGCTCACGATACTTGGCAACTATCATCTCAATGAACAGCGGATCATGGTTACCTGTCAACTGAACGAAGGTTTGATCCAACGGTGGACCAATATAAGCCGCTATATCGGCTTCGCTTTGTGGAGCAAAGCCATAATGCTCAAGGGCGAAATTAAACGATCTGACAATACCCAGCTTTGGATCGCTGATCGTGCCATCCAAATCAAAGATCAGCCATTCATAGCTCATGAGACCTCCTTGTTTACTTTCATATTCCTTTACATGTCAGTAGCCTAGCAGGTTCTGCTAGGAAGAAAAGGCAGCAAAAAGAGCCTGCTTGGACTCGTCAAAAACCACTGACAACTCTGAGACATCCAACTGACTAATATCCCCTTCTTTAGCCGACTTCTCAAACGCCAGGCACGTTTTGTGAAGCCTTGTCAGTCCCATAGTTCCTGCCGCCCCTTTCAGGGTATGGGCAAGGCTTGAAACTTGCTGCAAATTACCGTTATCAATCTCAACCAGCAGCTTATCGAGGGTCTCTGAGGAAGAGTCGACGAATAAGCTAATCAACTTATTCACCTGCGCTTCGCCCAACACCTTCAAATCGCTGCCCAATACGTTTTCATCCAGCAAAGGCCACACTTGTTCGTTATCCACTTCGTACTGCTCCTGGTTTTGTTCATTCTCGTGACCCGGCCTGTCATCTTGCACAGCCCGGCTTACCTTGTCTTCTACCACGACCCGCTTATCACCCGACAAAATACTGCCCAGTGTCTCCACCAGCTGTTTCTCGACCAAGGGCTTTGGCAAGAAACCGGCAAAGCCGGAGGCCAGGTAAATTTCGACTTCTTCGCGGAATACATGGGCAGAGAAAGCCACCATTGGCGTTGGCTCAAACCAAGCCTCCTTGTGTCGTGCCTCCTCGATCCGTCGCAGCTTATGCAGCAAAGTCACCCCATCGGTATCTGGCAGATTGATATCAAGCAAAGCGATATCAAACTTCTGCTCTGCGTAGGCCTGCTCGGCCTGTTTGCCATCTTCGGCAATCACAACGGTATGGCCAAGTCGGTGCAAGAAGCCTTCGGCAACAAGGCTGTTTACCGGGTTGTCCTCCACCAGCAATATGTGTGCAGAAGATAAAGCCTGTGTCTGACTATCAACCACATGGGAGCGCTGCCCCGGCTGTAGCTTAAGGGTAAACCAGAAACAGCTCCCCTTGTTCGGGGTGGAGCGAACACCAATCTGACCGCCCATCGCCTCGATAATCCGCCTGCTGATGGCAAGCCCCAGTCCAGTACCTCCCATCGTCTGGCGCCCTTCAAGTGACTGCTGGAAGGCATCAAACATACTTTTCTGTTCATCCTCGGCAATACCTATGCCGGTATCTTCAACTTCAAAGAGCAACTCGTCGGCAAAAGTCGGATCCTGGCGCACCTGTATCCGCACCTGTCCTTCATCGGTAAACTTAATCGCATTGCTGACCAGGTTAACCAGTACCTGCCTCACCCGTGTTGCATCACTTACCCAATAATCATTGGTACCGGGTTCGATTTGGCTAACTAGCTTGATGCGCTTGGCCAGGGCACGACTTTCAAGCATATCGTAGACATCTGACACCAACTCAGACAGAGAAAAGTCATTAAGGCGAATATCAAGGTGCCCGGCTTCAATTTTCGAATAGTCGAGAACATCATTAAGAATGTCCAACAAAGACTCACCACTGCGGTTAATCACGTCGAGATATCTCGCCTGTTTGGCCGTCAGCCCTGTATCGGCCAATAACGATGCCGTACCCAGTACGCCATTCATCGGGGTGCGGATCTCATGGCTCATTGTCGCCAGGAAGGCAGATTTCGCCCGGTTGGCCTTTTCTGCTTCAGCACGCGCCTTGGCGTGGTTCTCTACTTCCAGATTAAGTTTACAGTTGGCTTTTTCCAGCTCACTGGTTCTTTGGGCAACTAAGCGTTCAAGACTGGTTTTGTGTTGTTGTAACTCAGAACGGATTTTTGATTCGACCTGTGCCAGACGATGGCGCTCATAGGCCGTGTCTCGGGCCACCATAATCGCCCGCCCCATCTGTGCCAGCTCATCTTCACCATGCACAGACAACTGAATTTCCAAATCACCGCGGGCCAAAGACATCAGCGCATGGCTATAGTCGTTGATCCGACTGATAACACGGGCATAGACGTAACGCCACATAATCAAAACCAGGACCAGCAAGCCAACAACGGAAATACCAATCAGGCTGTTCCTTGCAACCGTCAGCGTTTCGTCAACTTGTGTCACGGCCTGTTGGGTCCCTTCGTTCGCGGCAGTGATAATATCGCCCACCGTCTGGTTAAGTTGCTGGAACAGGACAAGGTTTTGCTGCTCCATCCGCTCGACATCTTTTTTGGCATACAGCAGTTGCTCCTGAGTACCAAACAGCATCCCGCCATGATTCAATGTCCTTGTCAGCTCCAGTAACTGAACCGAACGGCTCGGGTCTTCTACCGACTTGACCCGATGATGCATTACCGAAACCGCATTGTTATAGCGTTCTTTGATGGCCATCAGTGATGTGATGCTGTCGACCCGGTTGGAATCATCAAGCATATTGATCACCTGCAAGGAGAGAAAACGCAGCTCAAACAGGCGCTCGGTAAGATCCATATCCACTTCGACCAGGCTATCCAACGCCTTAAACACCGCAAGCGTATCACCGGCATCAACCAGATCGTAAATGCGGGAGACATTCGCCACCGCAATAGTATTGGCATTGGAAACCTGAGACTGAGACAAAGAGTCTATTTGCCAAGTGGCGTTGGCCATTTCTTCGGTCAGTGTATTGACCTGAGCCTGTAAATCAATTTTCCGTCCAACAAGCAGCCCCAGCATCGCAAGGTTGTCGACAATTCGCTTCACGTCATCTTCGAGCTGACCCACCAGGGTAGATTCGAAAGAGTACTGCTCCAACTCTCGCAAGCTATGCTTCAGCCCTTCGATGTGAATCGTCAGCGCTTTACCCTGACGCTCTCTCTCCTGCTCTGTCGTCGACTTGGCCAGCACCTGTGCGGTGAAAATAATCCGGGTACTGAGGTCGGAAAGCTCACGCGCCTCGGCTAACGCTGGTACCGCGGAGTTAATTACCGTTCGTTCAGTTTTGGCGACCAAAGAGAAGCCAGCCACACCAATAACCGCAGCAATTATCATCAGCCCGGCCATCGACGAGAAGGCAATCAGCAGTTTTCGACCGATGCCGCTAGGAGTGAATGTCATACAGAAGAACCACAACAGGAAAAATTAGGTTTAACCACACAAAATAAAGCATTACTATTTTGCCAGCGATGCAGGTATAGATGCTATTAATCATGAATAAAATGCGAATTTTTTCTTTCTTATTACTCTTTATTTCTTTTCAACCGGCCTACGGGGTGGAGATCATTACCCACAAGCCCCCTTTTGCCGATGATAAACAGTCTCGCACCATCACTTATCAACCACTAACAACGGCATCTAAACCCTGGAAAATTTGCAGCGTGTACCCGCATCTGAAGGATTCCTACTGGCTCTCGGTCAACTACGGCATGGTTGAACATGCCAAAAAGCTCGGTGTTGAACTGAAAGTGCTGGAAGCTGGCGGGTACCCTCATCTGGAAAAGCAGCAGACCCAGATCAAGGACTGCCACCAATGGGGAGCCGATGCCATTATTCTTGGTACCGTTGACAGCACGGCCTACCAGGGAATGCTGTCTCAGCTCACCGGTGAAATTCCGGTCTTTGCCACAATCAACGATATTGATGTTACCGATCCCGATATCCGCAAAAATATCACAGCCAAAGTAGGGGTAGACTGGTACGAAATGGGCCAGGCTGCAGGCGAATTTCTTGCCAAGCGCCATCCTCGCGGCAGCGGTGTTGTTAATATTGCCTGGCTTCCGGGACCTTCCCAGCGCGGCGGCACCAAGCCGGTTACCCAAGGGTTTCTGGATGCCGTACAGGACAGTGATATCAATATCATTAAAACTATGTGGGCAGATAACAGCAAAGAGCTGCAACGCAACCTGATCCAGAAGCTTTTTGCCAGTGGCCAACACATTGACTATATCGTTGGCGGTGCGGTTGCAGCAGAAGTAGCAATCAGTGAATTGCGCTCCAATCACAAGTCAGACGATATCAGCATCGTTTCCACCTACCTCAGTCACGGAGTGTATCGAGGTCTTCGTCGTGGCAAAATTTTATTCGCCCCGACCGATAAAATGGCTCAACAGGCTATGTTGTCTCTCGATCAGGCCGTTCGCCACCTTGAAGACAAACCCATCGAGCGCGATCTGTCACCCAAAATTGAATGGCTGACTCCGACACACCTACCAAAAGATGTCATTGCCGATTCCTTGTCACCGGCAGAGTTTAGGCCTGCCTTTAGTGTCTACGACCACAAGGTTCGGCGATAAACAGGCTAAGCACTCGCATCACTATGATTTATTGGCATATTATCGTTGCCATATAGCTCAGGCTATACCCATTAGGGCGATTAATGTTACCCATCTTTGATTTCAACTCTTTGGGTTGTACTTCTTTGGTTCGCTTTGATATTAATGTTTATAGTTTTTTCTATTGATAATATTCACCATCTTAGTGGAGTCCTGGATGCAAGTAACGACCCGCACAATGCAAGCCAACAAGCACATTGCCCTTGTGGCACATGACAACTGTAAGACGCACCTTTTGCGTTGGGTATCAGAGCATAAGGACAAGTTGCGAGACCATACACTGTACGCAACAGGAACAACCGGCCACATGCTGTCTCGCGAGACCGGCCTTGAAGTAAATTGCCTGCTGAGCGGCCCGATGGGTGGCGATCAGCAGCTTGGCGCCCTTATCTCAGAGGGCAAAATCGATATAATGATTTTCTTCTGGGATCCACTCAATGCGGTTCCGCATGACCCGGATGTGAAGGCACTTCTGCGTATTTCTGCGGTCTGGAATATCCCGGTTGCAACAAACCGTGCCAGCGCTAACTTCATGATTTCTTCGCCTAAACTTGAGGAAGAAGTGGATATCGAAATCCCGGATTACAACGCCTACCTTTCAGAGCGCCTGGACTGATACATACCGCTTTTGCTGGCAACAAACCCTTTCAAAGCCTTCTCACCGAGAAGGCTTTTTCGTTTTCGCCTCGAAAATCTTGATTTTACTCACCTATTCTCATTCCTTGGCAAGCAGGCAGCTGAATTTGGCCTATGTTAATAAAAACTAAAACAAAAAAATAAACAGAAGTGGTGGCACATGAAAGCATGGAAATTAACGCAACCGGAAGGACTCGGCTCCCTGAAGCTGTCGCGCGCCGCGAAGCCAATTCCCGCCTCGGACGAAATCTGTATTGAAGTAAAGGCCGTTGGCCTCAACCCTATCGACTACAAACTCGCCAGCTGGGGCTATGCCACCTGGCAATACCCACAGATCATCGGGCTTGATGTCGCAGGTGTAGTCTCCGTGGGCGGGAATAATGTTACCCACTTTCAACCGGGGGATCGGGTGTTCTGCTTTGCCGATCCCCGCCAGGCAGGTGGATTTGCCAACTTCACAGCCGTCAAGGCACATGCTCTTAGCCGCATTCCCGACTCCGTCAGCTTTGAACAGGCCGCAGCCCTGCCCTGCGCAGGTTATACGGCGTGGCAGGCAGTCCATGACAAGCTGGATATCAAACCCGGACAAAGGATTGCAATAACCGGGGCAGGAGGAGGCGTCGGCGGATTTGCCGCCCAGTTGGCAAAACTGGCAGGCGCAACCGTCTATGCCATCGCCGAAGAACGACACCATCAACGCCTGCTAAGTTACGGTGTCGATGCCGTCATCGACCCGAAAACAGAGAATGTAGCAATGCGGTTGATTGAGCTGACCGAAGACCAGCTCGTACACGCTGTCATTGACTGTGTGTCAGCAAAGTCCGGCAGTGTTATGAGTGCCCTTATCCGCTACAACGGCGAGATAGTCATGGTAGCCGATCAGTTCAATCAGGTGCCGCTTCTTG
>NZ_JAKRFQ010000182.1 GCF_022347985.1 Photobacterium sp. OFAV2-7 | reverse complement strand
ACTTGGTGCTCATGGTGGTGGCCAGTTTAGGTTGGCGCTGACTTTTGAGCCTACCGAATCGAGCGGATCAGGTGAAGCGGTCGAGGTATCCTTGCGACCCAGACATTTTCACCAGGTGTTGGTGGCTGCCTATCTGAATGCTTATTTCTCCTCCAGTGTTATTCGTTATCCTTACAATACCCGGCAAGTTGAAAGTGCCGTGATAGAAATGATCATGGTATTGGCTTCTAAGCTGGCTGATGAGCTTAATAGCCATGCCAGTGTTAACGAGCGATCGCCTGCCATCAAAAAAGCCTTTGCAGATCTCATCAGCCAGCTGCAGCTGTGGAGCTAACGGATAGTAAGGGGGCGCATGCCGAACAGTCTGCCTGAACATATTGTGCTTAATAGTGAGTTTTCAGTTGCACTCTGTACATTCAAGCATCAATCACGCTGTGTGATTTATAGCCCGTTTACATCTGAGTCGATGCTTTGTGATATTTCTGTCGTGACCCTGCTTGAGCGGCTCGGTGACGCGGGCTGGCGTGGTGAAGAACTCGATTATTTTATGAATACGCACCCCCAATCCACGTCGGAAGTCATTGAGCAACTGCTCTCAATGCAGATCCTACTGCCCAGCTAAGGACCCGCAAGATGTTCTCTTCAACGAAGTGGTACTATTTGAAAAGCGGCCCGTTTATTACCGAGGTCAGGACATCTATTCCAAGTGTTCAGCGTTATTTGCAAACCCATTACCAAGGTGCCCTGCTGGATGCCTCGGACTCACATTTTGTTGATTTTAACGTCTCCATTATGCCGGGGGTATTGGGTCGTCGCTGGATAAAGCCCCAGGCCCGGTTTTATTTTAATGGTGGCGAGCCCTTCAAACCGCTTCCGCTCAATCAGGCCCCGGCAATGCTGGAGTGGGGCATGAACTGGCTGATCACAAACCATGCGCACCAGTATTTGATTATTCATGCCGCTACCCTGGAGAAAAACGGTAAGGGGATCATGATTTCAGCCCCTTCGGGAGCTGGAAAAAGTACTCTCTGCGCCTACCTGGTTTCTCAGGGGTGGCGATTACTTTCGGATGAGCTGGCGCTAATCTGTCCTGAAACCAGACAGCTACATGGTTTGGCTCGGCCGATTAACTTAAAAAATGTAGCCATTGATCTGGCACGAGATTTTTTTCCTTCGACAAGCTTTAGTGAGGAAATCGCTGATACTACGAAAGGCAAAGTGTGTTTGATAAAGCCGCCGGCATCGAGCGTGGTTAATGCCCATATCACTGCGCCGATATCGCTCATCGTATTTGTAAGGTACTCGGCCAACGAGCAGTGTTATGTCGAAGAGGTTGAAAAGTGCGAAGCCCTGATGGAACTGATCAGCAATAGTTTCAATTTTGGTTTGTTGAATCGGGTGGGATTTGCCTGCGCCAAACAGGTCGTCCAGGATACGGATGCAATATACATAGAATATAACCAGTTAGCAGATTGCGAAGCAGCAATCAGGGATGGGATTGATGAAAAAAATAACGGCGGTAAAACTGGTCGATATTCTTCGAAGCCCCGCTCTTTTGCTTTCCATGAACCCTCGTAAGCTGTCGCAAATTGTTGCCGAGGCCCGGTTTTACAATATGTTGGCACAGCTCAAGTGGCTGTGTGATGAGGCTGATATCTGGTTTGATCTTCCGGTTGAATTTCAGCGGCATGTGTTGTCAGCTCAATACTCCTATACCAATCAAATCAGGTTACTGGAACAGGAGCACACTCATATTAGTGCGCTGTTCGGTCAACTCGGGGTGCGCTGGGTGTACTTGAAGGGAGCGGCCTATCAGCTTTCGGGTCTTGCTTGTCTGCAGGGCCGGATCATGAGTGACATTGATATTTTGGTTCCTCAGTCACAGATCGAAGCCGCCGAGAAGATGTTGATGGCACATGGTTGGCTGCATAAAAAAATGACGGACTACGATGATAAATTCTACCGGGATTATTCGCAGGAGATCCCGCCGTTACGACATTTTGAACGGCAGACAGAGCTGGATGTGCATTTTAATATTTTGCCGTCAGTGCTACGCCACGGCCCAGATCCTGCTGCCTTGCATAGCCACACCCTGGCACTTCCCGACAATAGCGGCGCTCGGGTGCTTAGCCCTGAGGCCATGGTCCTCCACAGTGCGATACACCTTTTTTATGAGAGCGAGTTTCATAAAGGGGTGAGAGATCTTTTTGATATTTTTCAGCTGATTGAATGCTTTAGTCTGCAGCCGGATTTCTGGAATAAGCTCATTCAGTTGCAGCGCTCAATAGGAAATGGTGAGTGTATGTATTTTGCGCTTCGCTATTGCCGCTTGTATTTTCGTCTTGAGATTCCAAACGAAGTGGTGAGCTTCTATGAACAGTTTAAGCCCAGTCAGCTCGTCTTCCGCTTGCTCGACCCGGCTTTTACCAAGGTGTTCAGCTCGGTATTTCCGGCTCATCATGAATTTGGTGATCACTGGTTATTGTTCGTGCTCTATTTAAGAGGTCACCTGAAGCGCTTGCCGATTTCAAAACTGGTGCCACATCTAATCAGAAAAGGGTTGTACAGGCTCAATCCGATGAAGAAAGACGAGTCGGAGCTGATGATTTAGTGGCTGCCCTTAGCTTGGCAGATGTGATAAACCAGCATGGTGAAGTAGCCAAGAAGAACCCCAGCAGTGTTGGCGATGATATCCGGCAGTGAGGCTTCCCGATTGAGAGTCAGTGTGATCTGGAGGTATTCCAGTGCCACACCGTGCAATATCAGCAAAAGCAGCAAGCTACTTATCAGCCAGCGCTTCTGACTCACTTTGGCCGTCGCGAGCAGCGCCAGTAGGGCATAGAGCCAGTAGGCCGCAATGTGAAGCAGTTTGTCGAGGTGCGGTATTTTATATTGCTTGAGGTCGGTGAGCTCCCCCTCCTCCTGGCCGGGCATAAGGGAGACATAGGTGATGAAAAGGCAGTAGCAGGCCAGTGCTAACCAAAGAAGGGGGGAGCGTTCAACAAACATTGACTGTCGTCCCGTGGCACCTCTTTTCGGGCAGTAAATTGTTTGTCTGTTTCATACGCGTTCCCAGAGGATCAAAAAAGTTCATCGTTCTTATAATAGCCAGCAGGGCAATATTTGACCGATTTTAATTTTTCCCTTCCAACTGACTGGTGAGCTTGCTGCTATGCTTATGTTGATTAAAAGGTATTTGAGTCTTATCGATGAGGCAATTCTCCATGGAGCTTGGAAATGATTCTGTGCAATGCGACGTTTTTTATAATCCTGACAGAGAGAAACTTGCCAAAGCGTGGCAACAGCTTGAAGCGCAGGCCAAGCCGAATTTTTTTCTGTCATGGTTATGGATTGGTTCATGGTTAGATAGTTGTGTCGATGATTGTTACCTTGTCGAGGCCAGAATCGGGAATGAGGTCGTCGGACTCGGTATTCTGGTGGCTAAAAAGAGCAGACTGCCTTTTGATTCAAGGAGGCATTACTTTCTACACCAGACAGGCGATCCTGAAAGCGATAAATTGTGTATGGAGTACAATGATTTCCTTTTACTGCCTGTCTGTGCGGAAAAAGTGCGTTCCGCTATGCTGTCAGAAATCTTCCTTTCTTTGGTTGGTCGGGGCACTTTAGTTGTCGGGGCAACCAAGGCCGGTATTTTTGATAGCGCACTAAGGCTCGGGGTTGAACGCCGGTGTGTCTGGGACTCAGTGGCCTATAAGCTCGATCTCAACCAGCTTCGGGCGGACAGCATGTCGTTGGAACAGAGCCTATCGCGAAGTGGCCGCTATCAGATTAAGAGAAGCCTGAAAAGGTATGAGAGTCTGGGCGAGATAACCATAGATACCGCCGCATCGGTCGAAGCGGCGCTGAGCATGTTTGCCGTTGCCGAGCATTTTCATCTTGAGCGCTGGGGAGCGATGCCTGGCCAGAGTGGCTTCACCTATCCCAAGTTTAAGCACTTCCATCATACTTTGATTCGGCGGGGGGTAGAGACCGGTGAGGTGGTTCTTCACACGCTTTACGCCGGTGATGAGCCTATTGGGGTGATTTATAACTTCCACTATGGTAATCAGGTTTATTTTTATCTGAGTGCGCTGAACTATAAGTTGCAGGACAAACATTTAAAGCCGGGACTGACGGCGCATTACCTGCTTATTAAGCAGGCTTTGGCAATGGGGATGGACAGTTATGATTTTATGGCGGGAGTAACCCGTTATAAGAAGACCTTTGCTAATTGCGAGTCTTCGGTTGCGACCTATCACTATCAGCAGCCCCACCTGGCGCTAAAGATTGAAAACTCTCTGAGAAATATCAAGCAGCGGATAGCTAGCGGAAGCAGTCCTTCTCCGCTTTGAAAGGGCCTCTGAACCTGTCAGTACTCGTGATGCTATTGCCGCAAAAATCTTTGTTTTCAAGGCCCGGAAGCAATTGATAGGGCATAGCGTCCAGATGGAGCTGCTGGCTGACCTGCTCTGTTTTGATGGAAAAGTTGCCACTGCTTGGTGAGACAAACCAACTATCAATCTTCTCCTTGCCAAACCAGAATCGCCTGGAGCTAATCATGTTGGCCTCTAACTCTGCCTTACCGTTATCTCTTTGATTGATGTGGCCGTTTAAAATGTTGTTGGCAACAAAGGTATCAGACTGGGGGTATCGAATATCGATTCCCTGAGTGCCGTACAGGGTATTATTGCTTACCGTCGACTGTCTGCCTTTGTTTATATATATGCCAGCGTCGTTACAACGGATAACGATGTTGCTTCGTACGATAGCACCAACGGTTTCTGCGCTATTTTCTTCTCTGCGGTGCTGCTGTGCCATTCCCCCACCACCAAGAGATAGGCCAATTCGAGAGCCGTGAAAGTCTTGATGTGTGGAATTGCAGATCACAAGATTATTTTCAATAGTCCCTTTAATCGATCCTCCCTTGATAAAGGCACCATAGCTGACCTGGTTGCCGCCCAGTTTAATAAAGTCGCGAATAATATTACGGCTGATTAGCCAGTTGTTGCCATGATCGACATTGATGGGGGTGACGGGCTTTGTGACATCTCTGGCAGCGGTGAAAAAGAAGTGGTTATGGCGAATAACCCCGTGATCGGGGAATGCATCCTTGTCTCGGTTTACCTTTATCGCTGCATTAAAGTCGATGAACTCATTATGTTCGATGAGGGTGTGGCTGGCGTTGCCCACCACATGAATGGCATGCTCGCAGCGTGACTGTTGTTTGCATTTGCCGACAAAGCGCAGACCCGACACACGCCAGTATGGATGATTGAGGTAGAGGCCTTCAAGACTATCGAGTTCTAACGTGGCTTTTCCCGGCTCCAGGGCGCGTAGGGTGATTGGCCGTTCCTTCGTCGGAAGCAGCTTGGTCGTTCGGAGTCGTTTGCTGCTGATCGGATAGTCTCCGTTTAGCAAGACGATCTGCTGGCCGGGCAGTACATCGGCTAGGGCCTTGATAAGCATTATTGAATCTGAAACGAAAATAGCATTATCAGGGCGGCGAATATGAGCGCTCATCTCCGGCCAGTGAGGGCCAACTGTCGGCCAGCGGTTTGTTTCGCCAAACGGCAGTATATCGCTATGGAGCGGAGCTGGCTGGGCAAATGATAAAAGAGGAGCTCCCAGTAAAACTAAGACCATAAGCACGATTAACGTAAAGAACATTCGTTTCCCTCGCCAGGTCAACACTGCGGTTGGCCATACAGGGGGGGATGCCTCTCCATGGCCGCCATTAGCAATCAGTATAGGTAGCCCGCAACAAGAATGTTCAATTAAGAGTCACTTATCTCTTTCACATTACTGGATAACACAAAATGTAATATGTGATTTTTTTGTTGTGATTTGGTTAAAAACTGTGAGCTGTGCCATTATCAATAAGAAGAAAAATTTGATGTAGATGGCATTTATTGGTTTCGGAGGCATGCTATGGCCAACAGGCTCGCGGTAGTCATTCACGCAGAAGAAGAGTTTGACTGGGATAAAGGCGCCAAGGCGACGAATCAGTCGGTAACTCATCATCGAGAGTTAATGGCACTGATCGATAGGCTGTTGGACGCAGGGGCCAAAGTAACCTTGGCGATGGATTATCCTTTTATATCAAGTAAGGAGGGGGCTTCCGTTGTCGAGAAGTACCGCGGCCTGGCTGACAGTAAGATCGAGTTTGCCGCCCATTTGCACCCCTGGGTTAATCCGCCGCTCGCGGCTGTTGAACAAGACGGTACGGTTGCCGATGTGAATACGTACCCGGGAAACTTATCCAAAGAGCAGGAATATCGAAAACTGGCAAACCTGACGGAAAAGATAGAGTCAGTTTCTGGCACCCGCCCGGTGACATACCTGGCCGGCCGATATGGGATCGGTGAAAATACGGCGCGTAGTCTGGTAAAGCTGGGCTACAAGGTCGATTTGAGCATTAGCGCCTATTGTGACTTTACCCACCAGGATGGCCCCGACTTTAGCGGTTATGGGAACAAGATTTTTGAGCGGGATGACATCACTTATTTCCCCCATACCTGTTCGATACTATCGGCTGTACCGCTGTTCCAGGATTATGCCAACAGGCACTCGGCTGTCTTTACCGAGTGGCAAAAAAGCTTGGTCAAAAAAGTCATCGGAAAATGCCTCAGGCTTCGCCGGTATCGCCTCTCGCCCGAAGGTTTTACCCTTAAAGAAATGCAGCAGCTGACCTACTCCCAGCAGAAAATTGGTCAGCGTGAATTTATATTGTCGCTTCACTCGC
Source organism: Photobacterium sp. OFAV2-7 (assembly GCF_022347985.1). Classification (GTDB taxonomy): domain Bacteria; phylum Pseudomonadota; class Gammaproteobacteria; order Enterobacterales; family Vibrionaceae; genus Photobacterium. The sequence goes on along the minus strand of NZ_JAKRFQ010000182.1, from coordinate 437 downwards.
CCAGTGTGAAGCCTGCATTGACATCCTATACCAGGGATGAAAGGGAAACGGATCAGCTTGTATCAAATACCCGAGATTTTGTTCGTTGGTTTATTGATGAGCTGGATGGACAGCCAATGCTTCCCAGGCAGCTGGCATTGTAAATGAGTAATTGTGTATGGATAGGGAAGCCATGCCTGGTACTGCATGATGAATAAACAATATAGCAGCGCACTTATTTCTGGTGCCAAGTGGGCAATGATAGCCACCTGGTATAACCGTATTTTAGGGTTAGTAAGTACGCTAATTCTAGCGAGATTACTCACTCCCGCGGATTTCGGGATTGTCGCCATCTCATCTTTTTTTATTTTTCTTTTTCTGGCATTTACCTCTGTTGGTACCAATCGGATTGTGATCCTGGAAGATGAGATCTCAACGGAGAGGCTAAATAGTATTTG
>NZ_JAKRFQ010000181.1 GCF_022347985.1 Photobacterium sp. OFAV2-7 | reverse complement strand
AAGGAGCGCCTGGCGCTCCTTTTTTATTGCTAACTGGCTGCAAATTAAGTGTTCAGATACACCTAGCCATAGCAATCATCGATTATTCTTAGGGTTTGTTATAGAATCTCGGCCCATTGCTAGTTAAACGAGACAGTCCCTTGCATCCTAATATCCACATCCCTGAAGCCTTCATTGAGCAAATCCGCCAGATCATGCCAGAGCACCTTAATCTGGATGAGTTTATTGCCTGCTGCAAAACGCCATTACGCCGTAGCATTCGGGTAAATACGCTAAAAATAAGTGTGGAAGATTTTCTGGCCCGGGTCGCGGATAAAGACTGGACATTAACACCGGTACCTTGGTGTGAAACAGGCTTCTGGATTGAGCGAGAAGATGAAGAGACAGTATCTCTAGGCAACACCGCAGAGCACATGGCCGGGCTGTTTTACATCCAGGAAGCCAGCTCGATGATGCCTGTCACTGCTTTGTTAAAAGACAACGATGGGCTTGATTGCGTATTGGACATGGCTTCGGCACCCGGCTCGAAAACAACCCAGATTGCCTGCGCCATGAACAACAAGGGGGCTTTGGTTGCCAACGAGCTCGCTGCAAGCCGTATCAAGGTGCTTCACTCCAACCTGCAGCGTTGCGGCGTGTACAACGCATCACTTACCCACTTCGACGGTTGTGTGTTTGGTGGCTGGGCACCGGAGTCTTTTGATTCTATCCTGCTTGATGCCCCATGTTCAGGCGAGGGCGCGATTCGTAAAGACGATGACGCAATGGAAAACTGGAGCCTTGAGTCAGTCGAAGAAATTGCAGCAGTACAACGCAACCTTATTGTCAGCGCCTTCCAGGCACTAAAGCCTGGTGGTGTGATGGTTTATTCAACCTGCACCCTGAATTTAAGTGAAAACCAACAGGTCTGCCATTATCTAAAAGATACCTTCGGCGATGCAGTACAATTTGAACCGTTAGATACACTATTTGACGGCGCAGACAAAGCGTTGACGGAGGACGGTTTCCTCCACGTCTACCCTCAAATTTTCGACAGCGAAGGCTTCTTTGTAGCCCGGATCCGAAAACTGGATTCCGTTGAATCGCCAAAAGTCAAAAAGCGCATGGGCAAATTCCCGTTTAGCCTTGCCAAGAGCCAAGACCAGCAAGCTATTGCAAAAACGATCAAAGCCGATCTTGATATCACCTTGCCTGAGGACAGCGAGGTATGGCTTCGAGATAAAGAAGTGTGGTTATTCCCGGCAAAACTGCGCAACCTGCTTGGTGAGATTCGTTTCCAGCGCATTGGCATTAAGCTCGCTGAACAGCACAAGAAAGGGTACCGCTGGCAGCATGAAGCCATTATGTCACTGGCCAACGGTGATGAAACGGTCGCCATTGCCCTGACTTCCGAACAAGCGAAAGAATGGTTTATGGGAAGAGATATTCGACCTGAAGACCTATCTGGTAAAGGTGAAGTCATCGTCACATATCGCGACTACCCTATCGGTATTGGCAAATGGGTCGGTAACCGAATCAAGAACGGCCTACCGCGCGAATTAGTCCGCGACAACAATTTATTTGATATCTAACTGGTATTACGCTGCGAGCGATAAAACATCACTTTCAGCACAATATAAATGACATCAATAATATATGGGAGCAGGGTCAGAGGCGAATGACATTCTCAGTGCTTAAACTGGCAAATTGTACTGCTTGAACTACCATTGATAGTGTAATTGATCTCCATTTACTAACCAGTTAGCGCAAGGCTCTCACGAGCCATTCCCCTAAGCCCGAGACAGGAGTCGTTTCGGGCTATTTTTTGCCTTCAATTTGCAATTTTACCGTCAAACCACATTACCAGGCAGACATGTACAGCATTTTGAACGCTATGCTCAGTATGTTGCACAATTTTTTCCAACACTGTCTGAACCCAACACCCTAAAACACACAGCGACGCGAAAACAAAAACCACCATAAAACACGTAAGAAATTGAAATATTTCAATAATTTTTTAGCATTGTTTGCCATTCAAGTTTTTCGAACAACTTGGACGACTTTTTCCGCTATCTTCATCATCGCCCAGTCAATATAGTTAGTCTCAAGCCAACACAAAGCGCAAAGGAAATTACCATGTCAAACGTACTTGTTTTGAAATCAAGCATTCTAGGCGACTATTCTCAGTCAAACGCTTTAATTGATCACTTAATCGCATCATGGGAAACGAAAACGAGCTCTGTTATTGAACGCGATCTAGCAGCCAACCCTTTGCCGGTTCTTGACGGTGAGATTGCTGGTGGCCTTCGCGGTGGTGATAACCTGACTGCTCGTCAAAAAGAAACCCTGGCTCTATCTGATCAGCTGATTGAGGAAGTAAAAGCCAGTGACACGCTAGTTATCGCTGCGCCAATGTATAACTTCACTATTCCAACACAGCTTAAAAACTGGTTTGATTTGATTGCACGTGCCGGTGTGACATTCTCTTACACAGAAACAGGTCCAGTAGGCTTATTAACTGACAAAAAAGTTATTGTTGTTACCACACGTGGTGGTATCCACAAAGACGGTGCAACCGATCTGATGGTTCCATACCTTAAGACGATTCTCGGTTTTGTTGGCCTTACAGATGTTGAGTTCGTTTACGGCGAAGCCCTGGCGATGGGTGACGAATTTGCAACTAAAGCAATCGCTGATGCTAAATCTGAACTAGAGCAATTAACAGCCTAATTAGGCGCACTCCTGAATTTCCACTGTTTTACGACAGGCCACTTCATGGCCTGTCGTTTTTTTATCAGAAAAACGCCAATACTTTTATGCATTTAATGTATATCAGAGATGAAAAGTGATGGAAACGAGCCCACTGGCGGACTGATGCCCGAAAACAGCTTCATGTTCTTTTTCACCTTAACAATATATTGTTGGGTTTCTTTGAAAGGAGGGACTCCCTTATACTTTCTAACCGTACCTTCCCCAGCATTATAGGCAGCCAAAGCTAGTTCAATATTACCGTCATACTTTTCCAACAGACGAGCTATCATCGCGGTACCAACTTTAATATTCTGATCAGGCAAAAATGGGTCTATCTTCCAGTGACGAGAGTTCATATCCATTAACTGCATCAGTCCCTTTGCACCTTTATGGCTTATTGCGTCAGGGTTAAAATTAGATTCGGTTTTGATAATGCCAAATACCAAGTCCGCCGGCACATTATAGTGATGAGAGTAACGCAATACCGTGCGATAAAACTTCGGTTTGCTCTGCACCGAATGATCTGAGAAAAGCGCCTGCCCCCAGTCAACCTCATTAGCCGGACTATCAAATATCAATGACGATGCGGGAGTCTTCTGGTCATCACTAATAAGGTTCAGAAACGTATGATTATCAGGTGAAGCATTCACAGCCTGTGCAGCAAGCATTAAAATTAAGTAAGCGCAATGTCTCATTCTTTACCCATACTGACAGGCATCTAGATACCAGAAAAACAGATCGACTTTAGTGTCCTTTTAGCCGGCCCGAAGTGTAAAACAATCTCCGGGCCCTGCCTAGTAGAACAACAATCGACAGCTTTTATCAGAGGTCAAATTGAAGGTAAATAGTATTGTAATTACTGCCGCCTTTAATCCGCCCAAATTGTGAAGCGCTCTCAAAAATGGCCGAGCGGTGATGCAGGCTGTAACCCAGCCAAACCCTGTCTAATGGTTTATGGTTAAATAAATCACCTAAATTCACATCAAAAGAGAAGTCTAGATAATTGAGCAAGTTGCTTGGTTCATAGCCTTTTCTATCCATCTCACTTTGCTCGATATAGGTAATATCATCGACGTAAGACAAACCTTCTGCGACACCAAAACGCCACTCAACCGGCCACTTAACGGTATAGTAGGCTTTGACTGCGACGACATACTCTTGGGTAGAGCTCTGAACATCAGAGCTCCAATGCCAGACAAACCCTGGGGTCAGGTAAATGTCGAGCGGCAGCCCAAACAGTTCGTCCGTCAGTGGATGTCCGTAGAAGAGTGACGTTAACTTGTTATCGAACTCATCTTTTACACGGTTGCCAGAAAAGATTTCCCCTATATTAGAAGGCGTTGCCCATCCATGTGCCACACGTAAGTATGGAGGGTTACTCAAGGATGACTTTCTTGGTTTGTTAGCATCATTAAAGAACCCGAAGCCCAGATAAACCTCACCCTGCCAATCTAAATTCACAATTTCTGAATCCCGAATGTTGCCATCAAAGTAAGTGGCATGAGCACCACCAAGAAGATAAAGGTTTGATGTGACATGGTAACTTCCTGAAGCACCAAGTTTAAGATCCGCACCGGCATTAATAGACTCGAGCGTCAGGCCATAATAATAACTGTTATAGTCGGACTCTTTCCAAAGTAACGATGCCTCTGGTTTAAAACGCCAATCACCATAACTGTAGATACCGCCAACAGTTGCCTGAGAACTCAGCCTACCGTCAGGATCAGTTAATAGCTCCAATTCGCTATAGAGATTGTCGTCTATCTGATACTTCAACTGGAAACCAATATCACCAGTGTCACCACCGATCTGATTTTGAAATGAAGAAGGTATATCAATGAAATGCATTCGAACTAATGCATTTACCTCCCACTCATCCTGCCGATACAGGCTCACTCCTCCTTCAGTACCGCTTAGAAAGAAGCGATCACCGCTATAGAACATCATCGGCACAAAAGTCGATACCGTTGAGTCTTCAACAACCTGTTCGGTGGCATAGGGGATGGAAGCATTACGCACAACCGCGGCTATACCCCACGTTTGCTCTCCATCCCGTTTTATCCTTAAATCATCAACTGAGATAAATCCATTAGATTTGCTTTCCCTTACAGCGGCTCTCTGCTCATCTTCGCCCTCTGCCAAGGTACCTGCAAAAGCGATCACCGGAAAACAACAAACAACCCCCACCCAATACTTCAACAAACCCTTTCCCCATGATACTTATCATTTTAATCATAATAATTTAGCGTACTTATTCGTATGAAGTACAACTTTTTAATTGTAACTTAAGTGCTTCATCCCTCCTCACAGCAGTTAAAGATAGCTGCAACATGGGTACGATTGGAGTAAGTTCCTATAAAAGTGTCACCATACGAACAACTGATAAAATCATAAACAAATATTTCTGCGAGTAATATCAAATTTGTATTACAAAACAATCTAGCACTCGCATTTTTTTGCGGCGCAATTTTAAATTCATGGTATATATAAACCAGCAATAAGATCTGAAAATTTAATTAACAAACCTAAAAAAGCCAAGGTGATAAATAACAAAACAATCAACAACAAACAACAGCTATCTCAATACACACCTTGTGAATAACTTATAAGGATATTTATTCACACTCTTAAACTCAATCCATAAATATGGAGATATAAGTGTGCAAACAATAAGTACTTGATACTCACTCGCTGTGATTAATCCGTTACTTATCAAACATAACAAATTTAAATCAGTACAAATATAAGAAAGTAAATAAAGACAATATAGTCAATAGCTGACGTGAGCATTATTAATATTTATCCAACTGCATTATTCGCAGCGCTTTTACCTATCCAAAACACAACTCATACAGGAGAATAAAATGAAACTGAATAAAACGAGGTTTCTCATTACCCTCGCGCTATTTTCACATTCCGCAATTGCCGTCGAACACGTTGATGCTTCTCTTTTCAATGAGCGAGTCATCACCTTTGAACAACCCATTGATGTTACTCCTACTGTAGAGTCAGCACAATCAGGCAAATACTTTTCGCTAATGACATTAGATAGCAATAGAGCAATATTTGAGGCTAAGCTAACGTCACTCACAATGGCTAAAGTAAAAATGGCTGATGGCAATATCTATGATCGCATCATATTGCCAGATGGCGGCAGTCCTGCCGAACCGGGAAAACCGAATTTAACTGGTTATCGGCAATTAATCCGTATTCCGGATGGCGCCCAGCTCAATATCGTTGTAGACAATATTGAGTGGTCAGAAACATATACTGATACCATCGTCGACCCTGTTCAATTGCCTTTCCCTGATGTTGTCGAAATGGATGGTACTCGTCCTGATCAAAACATGCCTTTCGTGAAAGATGAAGCAGCTTATGGACTGATCACAGATAGCAAAACACAACCAGTGGATGTAGTCGAAACAGTCCGTGTACGTGGCAAGAGTTACGCTGTTATTTCATATCGACCGATTGAGTTTAGCCCTGTAGAAAAAACTGTCCGCTTCGCGAAAAAGGTCCGCTTTCATGTCAATTACACGCTTCCCGAAAGTAACGGGTCTAAAACTAAGCGTAGTGACAATCTAGGATTTGATGCTCCAACAGACTCGGTTATTGATATTCGAACCAAAGCAGACCAAGCAACGGATCCGGCTTTTGACTCAAGCCAAACCGAATCTGATGCTACGCTAACGCCAGCCCAAAAAGCAGATTACTTAATCATAACCGCAGACCGATTCAAAGACGCAATAGCCCCCCTAGCTGCATGGAAGCGCCAAAAAGGCTACAACGTCCACGTTGCGACGATCACAGAGACAGGTAATACGCAGGAGCAAATAAAGAACTACATAACCAATGCTTACAGCACGGGGACAATGACATCTTACGTCTTGTTCGTAGGCGATCACGAAGATATTCCTGGTTGGGAAATCGTTGGTCACGGCTACCACGGCAAGAACCATAAATGGCATACTGACTTCGAATATACGTTAGTTGATGGTGATGACACGTATCCTGATTTGGTTCTGGGTCGCTTCCCAGGCGATACCGAAGCCCAGATAACCAGTATGGTCGCTCGTACCTTAAGCTACGAAAAAACACCGGTTGATTCGGATCGCTACAATGACATTTTGCTTGCCGGGCAATATCAGGACAACGACGGCAACAGAGTTGCTGATAGGATGTTCATGGAAGATCTACATCGAGTCGCTGACTTCCTGGGCCCTGACTATAACTTCTTTGGTGGACCTGGCGACCTGTTCAATAAAGGCTATCAAATCCATACCGCCCTGCAGTGGGACGCCGATTTATCTAAAGAATTGAAATATGGCGGCTGGGATTACGGTAGCGCCAGAGTCACTCCCCCAAGCCCGGTTCCGCAGGCTTGGAAAAATCAAGGCAATGGTAACCATGTTCAAATATCCGATGCCATTAACCAAGGTGTTGGCCTCGTT
>NZ_JAKRFQ010000180.1 GCF_022347985.1 Photobacterium sp. OFAV2-7 | reverse complement strand
CTGGGGCATTAACGAGTCGCAGAAAGTCTCCTTCTACTGCGGTACCGGCTGGCGCGCATCTGAAACCTTCTTCTATGCCTATGCCATGGGCTGGGAAGACATCAGCGTCTTTGATGGCGGCTGGTTCGAGTGGAGTGGCGATCCTGCCAACCCGAGTTCTACGGGTGATGTCACACCTGATCACAGCTAAAGTCTCTTCAGTTCAACATGACTGATACACCGCTGACACAGAATTATCACCAGATAATATCTGTGTCAGCACCACTTCTACACATTTAATTTACATGCCCGTTATCGACACAAATTATCGAGATTACGGGTATATAATCATCCCTCATATGCGATCCATTTCACTGAAATATATACAATAAATACTAATATATACCCCGCACCTCCTTAAGGGGCAGCACTTCGTGTCGCCATACTGCGACTAACTGGTGTTTCTGGCTGGTTCCATGATTCTACTGAGAGACACATGACAGCCGAGTATAGGGATAGTGAAATCATGATTTACCTTGATCACGCGGCAACCAGTAACCCTAAACCTGTTCAGGTTGTTGAGGCTATGACTCGTTATATTAGCCAGGATTGTGCTAACCCCGGCAGGGCAAGCCACCCTTTGGCCAATGATGCAAGCCGCCTTATCTTTGAAACCAGAGAAAGACTGCTCAGTTTCTTTAGCGCCAGCGATGATGCCCATGTTGTCTTTACCGGCAACATTACCGAGTCCCTAAACTTGGCATTAAAAGGCCTGTTGGTACCCGGTGATCAAGTCATCGTGAGCAGCATGGAACACAACGCCATGATGCGACCATTACGCCAGCTGGAACAAGATGGCGTCATTGTTACCGTTATCCCCTGCGACTCGAAAACAGGCCTTATTACGGTAGCAGATCTCGAAGCGGCGATGACCCCAAAAACCAAGTTAGTTGCCATCAATCACGCATCAAATACCTTTGGCACCATTCAACCTATCGCCCATATTGGCCAAGTGTGCCGACAGCAAGGCTGTTTATTTCTCGTTGATACCGCTCAGACTGCTGGAGTCATACCTATCGATATGGAAGCATCCTGTATTGATTTGCTGGCATTCACCGGACATAAAGGACTAATGGGACCGATGGGGATTGGTGGCCTGGTTATTGGTGACAGCCTGCAAGGCGTGACTATCAAACCACTCATCACTGGTGGAACTGGAAGTAACTCAGAACTAGAGGTGCAACCTGACTTCCTACCCGATGCCCTGGAAAGCGGTACGCCAAACCTGCCGGGAATTGCCGGATTAAATGCGGGGATCAGCTGGTTACAGGATAAAACCGTCGACGCAGTGTCCCAACACGAACAGACACTGACCAAGCAACTAGTTAAAGGGCTTCAAGCCATTCACGGCATTATTCTTTATGGCCCGGACCATACTCAGCCTCGTGTCGGCGTCGTCTCCTTTACGATCAAAGATAAAGATAACGGCGAAATCGATGAACTGCTGGCCTACGAACATGGTATCTACTGCCGAACCGGCCTGCATTGCGCGCCCGCTGCGCATAAAACACTTGGCACTTTCCCTAACGGCACCATACGGCTAAGCATTGGCGCGTTTACGACATCTGAACAAATCGAGCAGGCCATATCAGCAATAAAACAGCTGGCCTCCTAAGGCTACTAATCCAGAACGATTTCACGGTATCGGGAGCTATCTGTAGCCAACACCTGATAGCCGTCAGCTAATTACAATTCAATAAATATAAAGGGATGCTATGTTAGAAGCGAGCAAGGGCGATGTCACGCCAGAACAAACAGTACCATCACCGTTGGACTACTTTAAAAGTGCCATATCCGATGAAATCCGCTACGTCTCTGAACAAAAAAAAGCAGGGCATGGGATCGTCGGTTTTTATTGTGAATTCACACCAAGAGATCTGATTCTGGCAGCCGGTGCAACCCCCATATGTCTTTGCGGTACCAGTCAAAACACCATTACCCATGCTGAAACCGTACTGCCTTCGAATTTATGTCCACTTATCAAATCATCCTATGGTTACGCCCTCACCGGAGGCTGTCCGTTACTCAATGATTCGGATCTGTTAGTCGCTGAAACAACCTGCGACGGCAAAAAGAAAATGTATGAAGTCTTGTCTCGGGACAAAAACATGCATGTTCTTGAGCTTACTCAGAAGTCAGACAAAGAACGTGCTTTTCGGCACTGGCTGGCCGAAGTCGAGGAATTGAAGCAGAAACTCGAGCAAACCTTCCAGACTGACATCACAGAGGAAAAATTACGCACAGCGATTAAGGCGATGAATGAAGAACGCCGCCTGATCCTTGCCATTCAAGAGCTCGGTCAGCATAGGCCTGCCATCGTATCTGGTTATGAAATCGCCCAAACCCGCTACCGTGTGGCTGGCTTTTCTAAACACCTTGAACAAATGAAGCACTTTCTGGCAATGGCTGACCAACGTTTAGAGCAAGGCTACCAAGCCGCTCCCGCCAGCGCTCCTCGCGTTCTTCTTACCGGCTGCCCTACCGGCCATGGGACAGAAAAACTCATTGAGATTATCGAAGAGTGTGGTGGTGTTGTCGTCGTCCAGGAGGCCTGCTCCGGGATTAAAGGGGTATACGAAGAGGTTTCTGAACAAGGCGATCCACTAGAAGCGATTGCTCGCAAGCACTTTAATATCCCTTGCTCGTGCATGACCCCAAATGAAGGCCGAAAAGAGTTATTGAGAAAGCTCGCCAAAGATTACCAGGCTGACGCTGTTATCGACCTGGTATGGCAAGCTTGCCACACCTATAACGTTGAGTCTGTCTTGCTCCATGAATTTGTACGTAAAGAGCTAGGGCTTGCTTACCTGAAGGTAGAAACCGACTACTCCAGTTCGGACCGTGAGCAACTCAAAGTTCGAGTCCAGACTCTGCTGGAGCTAGCTCAATGATCACATGTGGCGTGGATATCGGGTCCCGAACCATAAAGATGGTGTTGTTTGACGGCCAGAATATTATTGATTCAGCTATCACCTTAAGTGGTGCAGCGCCGAGAGACAACGCTGAGCGTTTGTATTCTGACATGCTCGTAGCCAACCAATGTAACCGCTCTGATGTGGCAATGACTGTCGCAACAGGCTACGGCAGAAACTACTTCGAACTGGCCGATAAAGCCTCTTCGGAAATTATCTGCCACACAGCTGGCGTTGCCTACTTATGCCCCCAAGCCAAAACCATCATCGACATTGGCGGCCAGGATTCCAAAGTGGTTAAGGTTTCCGAGAGTGGCAAGGTCGACGACTTTGTGATGAACGATCGTTGCGCTGCAGGTACCGGGAAATTCATCGAGATGGTCGCCCATACCCTGGATATGCCTTTGGATAAAACGGGAGCTGCCGCTCTGACGACCAACGAGGTTTGCGAAATCTCTTCGATGTGTGCCGTTTTTGCCGAATCAGAAGTCATTGGTTTGCTCCATAAAGGTGTACCCGCAGAGGTTATTCTCCGCGGTGTATTCCGCTCTGTGGCCAAACGAGTGGTATCGCTGGGTCGAAAAATCGGGTTTGCAGAACCTATCGTGTTTACCGGTGGTGTAGCACAAAACCCGGGCGTACTAGAAGCAATTCAGACCCAGGTAGAAAGCCCGTCTGTTGACGTTCCAAGCCACCCTCAACTTACCGGTGCATTAGGTGCCGCCATTATTGGCCAGCAAGTCGCTGCCCAAAATTCATTGTAAAGCGAGTTCAATGGAAGATTCAGTTACTTACATTATTACTTTCAATTCGAGCCATCAGGCGCTGAAAGCGGAAAGCAAACTCAAAAAGGCAGCATTACTGCCAAAACTGATCAGCTCTCCAAGAGCGATTAGCTCAAAATGCGGGTTTTGCATCGCACTGGAAAAGTGTGACTGGCCGAATATGACCGAAACGCTCAACCAGTTAAACGTGGAATACACCCATTTATATACAAGAAAACTACTCAATGGAGTAAAGCATTATGATAAACAAGATTGATGTTCGCGGGGTCTTGCAACAACAGGCTCTCAATCTGGTAGAAACTGTTTTCGAAGACCAAAGCCATAGCAACGTCGAAATTCTCAGTTCAGATCAAGCGATTACTACAGCCCTGATAGACAACCTGATAAAGAAAGGGTTAACCGTCGAAGAAGTGCTGCAGACCCCTGAAGGACAAACGATTATCGCCAGCACTGGTCACAAGCAAGCTATATTGCCTAAATCCTATGTTATCGAAAACAACACGCTTGGTCAGGGAAATGAAGTGATCGGTCAAAAGCTGATAAATGCTTTCTTCAATGTCAGTTCCGATTATGAACAGGTGCCGGCATCGATCTTTTTTGTTAACACTGGCGTGAAGCTCTGTATCGACCAGGCAGACACTGTCGATGCGCTGCAAAAACTGCAAGAGAAAGGCACTGATATCATAGTTTGCGGTACTTGCCTGGACTTCTTCGAGCTCAAAGATAAGCTTGCGGTGGGTCGTATCGGCACCATGCATGATCTTATTGGTATTTATCACGGCCAAAATCAAGTGATAAGCCTTTAGGCGAAACTGGCAAAGCGCCATGTCGCGCAGTCCATTACCTGCGCGACAATTACACCCGTTATCATCACCTATAACAAATTTAATCACACCTGACTGTTGCCAATATCCCTAGTTACCCGCCCATATACCTGACAGACGAGTCTCACTAACAGAGTACCGCTATCTTCTATAATGGTTGCAAGCTACCAGGCAAGAAGTAAGATGAGAAAAATCTGAATATGTTGCAACCAATCTTAGATTTATAGTAAGGAACACTATGAGCCAAAAGGTATTGGTGCTTTTTGCACATCCTTCTCAGCACCGCTCTGAGGTCAACCAGCCGTTGTTTGATCTAGCCAAGCAAATTGATGGTGTCACGGCCGTCGACTTGTATGCGGAATACCCGACTTTCAACATAAATATTGACCGCGAACAGCAGCGATTGGTAGACCATGACGTGATCATTTTTCAGTTTCCCCTCTACTGGTATTCCACCCCTGCTATTTTGAAAGAATGGCAAGATCTGGTGCTGGAATACAGCTTTGCATATGGCCCAGACGGCGATGCATTAACGGGAAAAGCTTTTTTCTGCTCGCTAACGGCTGGCGGTACAGCCGATGCGTACCATGCTGACGGCTATAACCATTTCACGATTCGCCAACTGCTCTATCCTCTTGAACAAATGGCAAGCCTGACCGGTATGCTCTACCTTCCGCCTTTTGCCCTATTTGGCTCGCGCACTGCACTGGAAGAAAAGCGCATCGACGGCCACCTTGATGCATGGCGTGATCTGCTACAGCGACTCGTCGCAGACAACATAAATCTTGATATTGCCGCCCCGGCAGAAAAACTCAATCACTACCTGGAAGCCAATCCGGTCAATACAGCGGAGGTCAAATGACCAGCATTTTTTTACAGGCATTCGTGTATTTGGTTGCCGCTGTTATCGCCGTTCCGATCGCCAAGCGGCTCGGGTTAGGTTCGGTATTGGGCTACCTCATTGCCGGCGTTGTTATTGGCCCGGTTATCGGCCTGGTGGGTGAAGAAACCACCACCATTCAGCACTTTGCTGAATTTGGGGTCGTGATGATGTTGTTTCTCGTCGGCTTGGAGCTAGAGCCAAAAATGCTGTGGGCGATGCGAAATCGCCTGATGGGGCTTGGCGGTCTGCAGGTTGGAGGTACGGCTGCCGCGATGATGGGAATCGCTTTGTTCTTTAACCAGCCCTGGACTGTCGCCCTGACCATCGGCCTTATTTTTGCGCTTTCTTCTACCGCGATTGTGCTGCAAACCTTCAATGAGAAAGGTCTGACCAAAACTGAGGGTGGCCAGAACGCCTTTTCTGTCCTGCTATTCCAGGATATTGCCGTTATCCCTATGCTGGCGTTTATCCCGCTACTGGCACTACCTGAACTGATTGAACAAGCGCAATCTGCCGCTACGTCTGCTGCAGAGCATCATGAAGAATTAAGCCTTGTAGCCGGATTACCGGGATGGGCATATGGCCTGGTGATCACCGGCTCAATCATTGCAGTTGTGGTTGGCGGCCATTTTCTCAGCCGTCCGCTGTTTCGTTTCGTGGCCAGCTCAGGCCTGCGCGAAATCTTTACCGCGACGGCATTAATGCTGGTGATCGGCATCGCTGCCCTCATGAGCCTGGTGGGCCTGTCTCCGGCATTAGGTACCTTCCTGGCCGGGGTGGTATTGGCAAACAGTGAATTTCGCCATGAGCTTGAATCTAACATCGATCCGTTCAAAGGGCTATTGCTCGGACTGTTCTTCATCACTGTTGGTGCAGGCATCAACTTCTCGGTGCTATTAAACGACTTTACTGTCATTATCGCTCTGACACTGGGCGTTATGCTGATAAAAGCCCTGGTACTATACAGCCTCGCGCTTATCTTTAGAATCAAGGGCAGTGACCGCTGGCTGTTTACCCTCAGCCTCGCACAGGCCGGTGAGTTCGGTTTTGTTCTACTTAGCTTCTCGCTGCAAAATCACGTTATTCCTGCCGATATCGCACAGATGCTTTCCCTCGTGGTCGCGCTATCGATGTTCCTGACACCGGGTCTGTTTATCCTGTTTGACAAAGTTATCCTTCCCCGATTCGAGAAAACCTCTAACGACCGTGAAACAGACGTCATCGACGATCAAGGCACGGTCATCATCGCCGGTATCGGCCGCTTTGGTCAGATAGTTAACCGCTTGCTGATATCCAACGGTGTCAAAACCGTCGTGCTGGACCATCAGGCCAACCAGGTCGATGTCGTACGTCAAATTGGCACCAAGGCTTACTTCGGTGATGCCACTCGCCCGGACCTGCTGCACACTGCCGGCATTGAACATGCCGCAGCCCTTGTCGTGGCTATTGACGATCGCGAGCACAGTGTCGAATTGGTGAAATACGTCAAACACACTTATCCGAGAGTCAAAATTATCACTCGTGCCTTCGACCGAGGACATGGCTATTTGTTGCGACAAGCAGGCGCAGACATCATTGAGTCAGAAACTTACCATTCGGCGCTGGAAATTGGCGGACACGCAATGAAAACACTCGGCCTGCACCCGTTCTTTGTCGAGCAACAGAAAAGCACCTATAAACGGGTCGAAGATCGTAAATCCGACAAACTTTATGCCGCCTGGGCATCCGACTCTGAAGTAAGCCT
>NZ_JAKRFQ010000179.1 GCF_022347985.1 Photobacterium sp. OFAV2-7 | reverse complement strand
TGATGTCGACTCTGTTCGAAGTGAAGATCTTAGACAGGAGCGTATTGCGAGCTCGCCACAATTTATTGATGGTAAAGTGGTTTCTCACCTACCAAGGGTGAGCGCAGAAGAAGGCATGCTAAAAACCATGTGGAAGTTTTTCATGCAGCGTGATCGCTATAAACCCTCCGACCGCCTTCAGTTTCAGGCAGTCGATACCCAGCTACTTGCCGAGCCTAGCCAGTCGCTCAGGGTAACTTGGCTGGGTCATTCCTCATTGTTTGTTGAGGTCGACAATACTCGTTTGTTGATTGACCCGGTATTTGAGTACGCAGCACCATCGTTTTTTGCTCGATGGTTCGAGCGGAACGTTGATGCGCCGGTCAGCCGCGAAGATCTGCCTGTTCCTGATGTGATTCTGATTTCTCATGATCATTATGATCATTTGGAAGAGAACACGGCGCGATACTATGCCAACACGGATGTGAAATTCTTTGTTCCGCTTGGCGTGGGTCGTCATCTTGAAAAGTGGGGCGTGAAAGCAGCCAATATTCAGGAATTCGACTGGTGGGAAAGTCAGCAGTTTAATAGCGTAACTATTACCTCGGCACCGGCTAACCACAACTCAGGGCGTGGGCTGTTTGATTCGAACAAAACCTTATGGTCTTCATGGGCGATTCAGGCTAATGCCGGGAGTGTGTTCTACAGCGGTGACTCGGCCTACGGCGATCATTTTAAAGAAATCGGTGAGCGTCTGGGCCCGTTTGATTTATCGTTTATCGAAGTGGCGGCCAATGTGAAGAACGGCAAAGGCTACCCGGTCGAGGGGTGGGGCCATATGCAGGCAGCTCATACGATGCAGGCTCACCTGGATGTCAGGGCTGAAAAGCTCTTTCCGGTACATTGGTCTACCTATGAGCTGTTCCTTCATCGCTGGGATGAGCCTGTGAATGACTTGATTGCCGAGGCTGAAACTCATAACGCCGATCTGGTTACGCCTTTAGTTGGTGAGTCGCTGGACTTCTCGCAACCAGTGCGTACCACATACTGGTGGCAAGATAGACTGCAATGGCTGGATTATTCACAGTTGGCGCAGGTGCAGGCTCAACCATAGAGTATGGTTTGACTGGCAGTATCTGGTAACTTCAGATGCCGTATCGAATTTGCATTTTGTTGCGAATTGACAAAAAACTGTCATCAAAAGCAAGGCTTTCCCTAACTACACTCAAGTGAAGTGTTATAGAGGGAAAGCCTATGAAGATCCTCTTTATCTGTCGGCATAATGCCTGCCGCAGTATTCTTGCCGAAGCCATTGCCAAGCGCTTTTTGCCTGACCGATTTGAAGTTGCCAGCGCCGGCAGCGATCCGATAGGCGAGCTGCATCCCTATGTTGAAAGTTACCTTACCGATATGGGACTTAATCCTGATGATTTTCGTAGTAAGTCTTGGGAGGAGTTGACCGGATATCATCCTGATATCGTTATTTCCGTTTGCGATCAGCAACATGGCGAAGCCTGTCCTAACTGGCTGGCAGACGGAGTCCGGGTTAGCTGGGATATCAATAATCCTATTGGAACTAGTGCTAGCAAGGCCGAATTTGATGAGCAGTGCCACCAGACGTCGGCATCATTGAAAAGACGAATCGACCGACTAGGCAAGTATTACTTCGAAAATATGACCCATGAAGAGGTTTCTCAGAAACTTAGCCAACTGCATGATATGTAACTTCTACCAAACATCGAGTTTTAAGCCGCATACATCCGGTAATTAGCCAAAACGGCCATTGATATAGTCTTGTGTTAACTTGTGCTGCGGATTGTTGAACACATCTTTGGTGGTGTTGACTTCAATGAGTTTTCCGAGGTGAAAATAAGCGGTTCGGTCCGAAATTCTTGCGGCCTGTTGCATCGCATGGGTAACAATAACAATGCTGTAGTTTCGTTTTAGATCGTTGATGAGCTCTTCAATGATCCCGGTAGCAATGGGATCCAATGCCGAGCAGGGTTCGTCCATCAGGATTACCTCGGGGCTGATAGAGATTGCACGGGCAATACAAAGACGTTGTTGTTGGCCTCCGGATAGCCCGGTTGCAGGCTGCTCCAGCCTGTCTTTGACTTCATCCCACAATCCGGCCTTGATAAGCGATGCTTCGACAATGTCATCCAGGTTGTGTCGGTTGTTGGCAAGGCCATGGATGCGGGGACCGTAGGCGATATTGTCATAGATTGACTTTGGGAACGGGTTCGGGCGTTGGAAAACCATCCCTACCCGGGCTCTGAGCTCGACCTGATCCAGCTTATAAATATCTTCGGCATCCAGTGTCATGAGTCCTTCTACCTTACAGCCCAAAACCGTATCATTCATTCGGTTAAGGCAGCGGATAAAGGTGGATTTTCCGCAGCCTGAAGGCCCTATCATGGCCAATACTTCGCGGTTTCCAATATCCAGCGATGCGTTGCAAATTGCGCGCTTGTCATCGTAATAGACATTGATGTCCCGGGCGGTCATACGCGGGGAGTCGACGAAGGCATTACCCAGGGTCAGGTTCTCTTGCGCTGCACCTGTGGAATCGATTTTTTCGGCTTTGAGTTTCAGAGCATCTTCCATCGTCGTCACCATCGTCTTTCTAGTTTCTTACGCAGGAAAAGAGCAAACCCGTTCATCAGGATAAGGAAAAGAAGCAGCACCATGATGGCTGCTGAGGTGTTTTCGACAAATCCTTTTTCGGGGTTCTCTGCCCATAGATAGATTTGTACTGGCAGGGCGGTTGCCGCGTCAAAAGGACCCGCAGGTATATCTACGACAAAGGCCACCATTCCGATCATTAGCAATGGTGCAGTTTCGCCCAGTGCTTGTGCCATACCGATAATGGCGCCGGTTAGCATACCCGGCATGGCCAGCGGGACGACATGGTGTGTGACGACCTGCATGTTAGAAGCCCCCATCGCTAATCCGGCATCCCGAATTGAGGGCGGCACCGCTTTTATCGCTGACCGGCTGGAGATGATCACTGTCGGCAGGGTCATGAGGGAAAGCACAAGTCCGCCGACAATAGGGGCAGAGCGGGGCAGAGCGGCAAAATTGAGAAATACAGCCAGCCCGAGCAGGCCGAAGACAATTGAGGGTACGGCAGCCAGGTTATTGATGCTGATTTCGATGAAGTCTGTAAACCGGTTTCTTGGGGCAAACTCCTCAAGATAGACTGCCGCGGCTACTCCGATGGGAAAACTGAGTACCAAAGTGGTCAACAAGGTATAAAACGAGCCGACTGTTGCACCGAGGATACCGGCCATTTCGGCATCTCGGCTGTCTCCCTGGGTGAAGAAATGGTGGTTGAAAACAGTGCGCACCTGGTCATGACGATTTAGGTGTTGGTACCACGTTATTTCCATGTCGCTGAAGGTGCGGCTGGCTTCTGACAGCGAACGTGATATATGACCTTTATGGAATTGATTGAAATTATCACCGGCCTGAAGCCACAGGTCGGTTTGCTTGCCAATTAGCTCGGGCTGCTGCTTGAGCTGTTGCAATAGCTGATATTCCGCACCAATAGACACTTGCTGGTACAGGCGTCTTAGCTCACGTCGCTGAGATACTTCAGGGAAGGTTTGTCTGAGAGAGGCACGAATAACCTTGCGTGTATGAACAGGGCGGAGAGTCGAGACTGGCTTGTCGGCATCCAGCCCGAGTGCATTTCTGCTGAGATCCAGAGAGAGCCGGATCTCTGTGGTATAAAATGCGCTGTAGCCTTTGGCACAGATAGAGGTTAGCAGAACAGACAGAAACAATAGGGCAAGCGAAATCGAAATAATACCGATTGCTTTGAATCGCTGTTCGTTTTTATGCCTGCAAGCAAGCGACGTTTTAACGCGTTGCCGTTTATTTTTGGCAAGTTCCAATAGTATATCAGTCATACTGCTCCCGATATTTTCGGACGATATGCAGGGCGATGAAATTCAGTAGCAGGGTAACTACAAACAGGGTGAGCCCAAGGGCAAAGGCTGCAAGAGTCTTGGGGTTATCAAACTCCTGATCACCGACAAGCAGGGTAACAATTTGCACGGTGATCGTTGTCACCGAGTCTAGTGGATTGGCAGTCAGGTTGGCTGACAGACCGGCCGCCATAACGACTATCATTGTCTCGCCGATTGCACGTGATACCGCCAGCAGCAATCCGCCGACAATGCCTGGCAGCGCTGCCGGCAGTACCACTTTGGTTATTGCTTCAGACGGAGTTGCCCCCAGGGCGAGTGCGGCATCTCTCAAATCTTTGGGTACGGCCCGGATCACATCATCAGACAGTGAAGAGACGAATGGGATGATCATCATTCCCATCACCATTCCGGCGGCAAGCGCACTCTCCGACGAGGCACTGTCTATGCCGAGGCTGGTGGCCAGTTGCCGGATTAGCGGGGCGGCAGTCAGGGCGGCAAAGTAACCATAAACCACAGTTGGAACCCCGGCGAGAATTTCCAGCAGGGGTTTGGCAATATTGCGAACCCGCTCTGTCGCGTACTCGGAAAGATAGATAGCACTTAACAGGCCTATCGGGGCAGCAATACACATGGCAATGACCGTGATCATCAGGGTGCCGCTGAAAAGTGGTATGGCACCAAATGCGCCACTGGCACCTTGCTGATCTGCCCTAATGGCAATTTGCGGCGACCATTGGGTGCCAAACAGAAAATCAGACACAGGGATCAGGTGAAAAAAACGAATAGCCTCAAAGAGTACCGACAGCAGGATCCCAATGGTGGTGATGATGGCAACCAGCGAGCAGACCCAGAGAAAAGCCTGCATGACTTTTTCGACGTAGTGCCGTGCTTTTATTTTCGGTCTGACGAGGAACCAACCTGAGATCAGGCCAAGTACCGCCATGATTATGGTTATTGTCTGGAGCAAGGTAGTGCTGTGAGCGGAAAGAGTGCGGTAGTAATGGGCAGCCTGATTGATAATGGGATCGCTGCTGGTTGTTAATCCTCGGGAGACATTGGCTATCTGGGAAACCAGCAAGGACTGGGTGTTTTGGCTGGCAAATGCGTCTAGGAACGAAACGGGTAGCGAGTCCAGCACTAGTGAGCGGATCACTACCCCTTCAAAACCGTACCATATCAGTAAGAGCAAGATGGGAGGGATCAGGCTAAGCATAGCGGCATGCCAGCCATAGTAGGAAGGCAAGGAGTGGAGGAACCGAATTCCGCCCATCTGCCTTGCCTGAAGCAACGCTTTATGGCGGCAAATGATGTATGCCGCCAAAGCGCAACTTAAGATAACCAGCCAAACAAGCCCCATTTATTCCCCTTAATCTAATGTTGTTGAACTGCTCTATGGGATGTTGGTATTCATTGCGACGGCATTATTACGAATCACTTGCCATTCACCGTTGGCTAAAGGGATCAGGCCGCGATAGGTGAGGTAGCCTTCAGGACCGATAGCATCTTCAGAGGTAAAGGCTTCGACATATTCTTTGATACCGGGGATCACTCCGATATGCGCTTTCTTGACATAGAAGAACAGTGAGCGAGAAACTGGGTAGGCACCGCTACCGATATCATCGAAGGTTGGGGATACACCATTGATTTTGGCACCCTGTACCTTGTCGGTATTTTGATCGAGAAAACTAAAGCCAAAAATACCAAATGCGTTGGGGTTGGCATTGAGCTTCTGAACTATTAGGTTGTCATTCTCGCCAGCCTCAATGAAAACGCCGTCTTCGCGAATGGCATGACAGACAGCCTTGAATTTAGATTTGTCTGTTTTGCTAAGCGCTTTCATTTCCGGATTTTGTGTGCAGCCTTTTTCCATTACCAGCTCGACAAAGGCATCGCGGGTACCAGAGGTAGGCGGAGGGCCAAGAACCTCAATCTTCTGATCGGGTAGGGCGGGGTTGATATCTTTCCAGGTTTTGTGAGGGTTACCGATAAGATGGCCGTCTTGCTGGGGAATGACTTTGGCCAGCGCCATGTAGATCTCTTTGATGCTGACATCGAAGGCTTGGGCGTTTTTGGAGTTGGCAAAGGCTATGCCGTCGTAGCCGATTTTAATTTCCAGTATCTCGTTGACCCCATTTTCTTTGCATAATGCTATTTCTGAGTCTTTTATCTTTCGTGAAGCATTGGTGATATCGGGTGTACGCTCACCGACACCGTTACAAAACAACTTCAGTCCACCACCTGAGCCGGTAGACTCTATTTTGGGGACGGGAAATTGGCTTGAACGGCCAAAGCGCTCTGCCACAACGGTAGCAAATGGGTAAACGGTTGATGAACCAACAATACTGATTTGATCACGGCTGGCAGCATAACTGTTATTGTTGTTAATTGCTGAAGCAAATACTAACGAACAGAGTATCGGTTTGAGGTAATTCACAGCGGCCTCCTGTGCCAAAACAAAGTCATTACCTATAAAACCTAGTTCTCTAGTTTCACGAGTAGGTTACAGTTTGTTGATCTTATGGTGACACTAATTGCAGAAAATTGCTTTAAGTGCGAAAGGAGATAAAGATGTGTAATAAATATTTGTTATCTAATTTTATGATTAATAGGAAATATTTTGTGATTAACAGTTCATCACCGAAGCACGCTTATACTTATTTTTTAAAGGGGAATGCTAACAGTGATACTATTTGTTTAAGTGCATATCAAAATAATTCTTCCACTATAAAAATAAATCGTCTGCATAGTAAGAAAGTCCTGTATTATGGTGAAAATAATGCTGAGACAGCGTTCCTCTGAATATAAATAAGAAAAATATTATCGAGTGCATTAATGACTGATGTTGCATATTCACTATTACCAGTGCTAACGATAAACAATGGTATCGTAATTGCGTGTAATGACGTTTTTACTGAACAAGTTGGTTTTGTTGAGTCTGAAATAATAGGCAATCAGCTGCATTGTGTTTTATCCGTGATCGATACGGACACACAAGACACAGTCAGTGATGAAAACATTACTGATTATCTTGCTGACAAAGCTCAGAAGAGTTGCGTCAGAGCTGCGGTTAAAGACAAACATCACTATGCACTGCCGGTAGACGTGCAATGTCAGGCTCGGGCAGATGCTCCGGGGGAGTTCGAGCTATATTTTCGGGTCATCGAAAACAAATCGGTTGATCCGATTACCGGGTTGCCTAATGGCTGGGCAATACGTTCCCGAGCTGAGTACTTACTTCGCCTGCCAGATTTGCAAAAACCGCAGATAGCATTGATTGTTTTTTGTGT
>NZ_JAKRFQ010000178.1 GCF_022347985.1 Photobacterium sp. OFAV2-7 | reverse complement strand
AGTCTGATTTTGCTGGTGGAGCGTTTCTATTTTTTGGTCGAGCAGTTTCAGGCGTGACTCATTCTCTTCTGATGCTGCCAAAGCCCATCCTGAGGCGATACTGAGTAGGAAGAGTAGGAGTGAAAGCCATATTCTCATCACTGATTCCTGTCGCTGGTGAGAAACTGCATAGTGCTTATCTTAAAGAGTGCGATTCTTTGAAGTGTAGCAGCGAATAAAAACAAGCGATTGGGCTAAGAATGGAACGAATTGATCTATTCATCGGCAGTCGTGAATAATTTCAATAAAAGCGCTTGACCCTAAGGCCCTAAGCCATTACATTAGCCGCCGTTGAGACGCACAGCGTCGAACAACAATATGGTGAGGTGTCCGAGTGGCTGAAGGAGCACGCCTGGAAAGTGTGTATACGGCAACGTATCGAGGGTTCGAATCCCTCCCTCACCGCCATCATCTTTTAAGATGATACAATTCGGAGAGATGGCTGAGTGGTTGAAAGCACCGGTCTTGAAAACCGGCATACGTTTGTAGCGTATCTAGGGTTCAAATCCCTATCTCTCCGCCACATTCAAAAGAACCGCTGAACTATCAGCGGTTTTTTTCGCTCAAAATCTAGGGTTCAAATCCGCAATACCCTCGAAGCACTCCGTCACATTCTAAGGCCCCAGCAGAAATGCTGGGGCCTTTTCGTTTTACATTACTAACTTGGATAGGGATTTGAAAATCCCCCCCTCGATACCCAAAGCGCTCCGTTACATTTGAAACATTGCTGAATAGTCAGCGGTTTTTTTTGCCCAAAATCTAGGGGTCAGCCGAGCAAAGCGAGACAACGTTGCTAGCCGAAGGCGTTGTAGAGCAACGGCCCGCAGGGCGAAATAAATCCACAATACCCTCGAGGCACTCCGCCACATTCAAAGGTCCCTGCAACAATGTTGGGGCTTTTTCGTCCTCTGATTGATGTTCCCAGCGGCATGAACGTTGAGGATAAACTTGGCATCATCACTTAATTCCAGAAGTTATGAGACTTCTAGTAGTCTCTCTGGCTAGGTGATGATGTGTGTAATTGATCTTATAAGCGTCTTTGCATAATTTGTAATATGCAACACATAACCCATAATTAATTCATAGTTAGGTACAAAATGGATTTTGTATGCATATAGCACTTGTTGGGTGGGGATGTTCTATTGTTTTGCTTGCATCACTCGGTGCGTATTTTCATTTATCATTAACGCCAGATAATGAGCGACCAGAACACACTGAGTTATCTCACCACATTAGTCATGATTATGTCTCGCCTGTAGAGAAGCCTATTATTGCTGAGCCGCAAATAGTAAAGCTGGGCTTTCAGTTGTTTGTCGATACCAATTTGTCATCGAACAGGAAAGTCAGTTGTGAGTCTTGCCACCATCTTAATGGGAATGGTGCCGAGGATACCAAGGTTTCTGTTGGTGTAGCAGGCGCGGGAAGTAGAAACTCACAAACGGTTTTTAATGTTAGCTTGAACTCACGTTTTTTTTGGGATGGCAGGGCTGCCAGTTTAGAGCACCAAATTGACGGCCCCATTCATAGTCCGTTGGAAATGAATACCAACTGGAATGATGTGGTGAGTTATGTAAAAAAATCTCCAATTTATGCTGAAGCATTTAAAGCTTCATATAACGGCGTGGTTTCAGAACAGAATATAAAAAATGCCCTGGTAACCTTTATGGAGGCGCTATTAACGCCAGATGCCCCGTTTGATAAATATCTGAAAGGCGATCACGATGCCATCAATCAGACGGCTCAGTTAGGTTGGGAGAAATTTCAAAAACTGGGCTGTGTGATCTGTCATCAGGGGCAGAACATTGGCGGAAACCTCTTTCAAAAACTGGGGAACGTTCAGGGTGATAGGCTTCTTCGAGAAGAACACGATCTCGGCCGTTATAACGTCACCGGAAATGAGAGTGACAAGCTGGTTTTTCGTGTATCGAGCCTGAGAAATGTGGCAAGAACCCCTCCTTATTTTCATGATGGGCGAGCTGAAACGTTGGAAGAGGCGATTGTTATCATGGCGAAGCTTCAGTTAGGGCAGGAGCTTGATGCTGCCTCTATTATTGAAATCAGTGCATTTCTTTCAACGCTAACTGCTCCCAACCCTATTATTTTGGAGGAGCTAACACAATGAACCTTCATTATACGCCGAAGCGGGAGCTCTGTATTATCGGGGTTATTACCCTGATTGGTGCCCATCTGATTTTTAGTATTTATTGCAGTTATACCAACTCGTTTTATCAAAAAAGATATATTGGTATTTCGCAACAGGTCATTCACGCTATCGAGCAAATCTACAATTTTGAATACACTGAAACTAAGTCATACGATACGCTTGCAAGTACGTTAGTCGATATCGAGCTTGATGCCGAGTCCCTTTATGACAGTTTACGTCAGGCCCAGTTTATTCCGTTTCAATCTTTTCCCCTTATTCATACAGAGGCTGTGAATAAGGCAAAGCACATCAACTCCGAACTTCAAGAGTTTACCCGGGCGATAAATTCAATTCTCACAGCTAAAGTGTCGTATGAATATGCGTTAACAACGATTACAAATACTCAAGATCTTTTGCTTGATAAATACGCAGATCCTGCAGAACAACTGGCTGTCATGGAACTTATTTACCAGGCTGCGGCAAACAGTCAGGTTCCTGATGATTTGAGTCAGGACCTGTTGTTCAAGAACTTACTCAGTTATGTTTCTCTTCGAGATCGGGTTGGTGCGACTATTCAGGAAGAAAAGTCGAAGCTTACTGAAGCTCATATTCAAGTTACGCTCGATGCTCTTAATAATTATTGGATCGAGCAATCATCAAAAAGCAAAATAGAAGCGACGATATCGGCGCTATGCCTGTTATTGGCCCTCGGTAGTTATTTCTTTTGGCGACAGTGGAATAACTATCGGCAGACTACGGTTTATCAAGACGAGTTGTTAGATATCGAGTATGAACGAGCCAAGTTGAGCCTGGCACTGGAGTACGCTCAGGACACGATTATTATCACCGATAAAGAGGGTTTGACGACTTGGGTGAATAAAGGCTTTGAAGCGTTGACGGGCTATTCGTTCGATGAAGCCTTGGGGATAAAGCCGGGTGACCTCTTGCAGGGAAAGGACACAGATCAAAAAGAGAAACAACGTATTTCAGAGAGCCTGCAGCAAAGCCGTAGCATTCAAACTGAGCTGTTGAATTATCATAAAGATGGCACGCCTTATTGGATTGATATGATCATTACGCCGATTTTCGATGCGCAGGGTAACACGGTGAATTTCATAGCTGTTGAGCGAGATGTTACCAAGCGTAGAGAGTTGGAGCAGAATTTGGCACTCAGTGTCGAGCAGGCCGAGTCGTCCAATAAAGCCAAATCGACGTTTCTTGCTACCATGAGTCATGAATTGCGAACACCATTAAATGGCATTATGGGCATGGCACAAATCCTTGAAAGCTCAACGGAAGATGAAACACAGAAAGAGCAGCTGGGTATTTTGCTAGAGTCTGGTGACCACCTGCTTTCCTTGCTCAATGATATTCTTGATTTCTCGAAGATAGAGCAGAATAAGCTGGAGCTTGAAGCAATTCCCTTCCAGTTCGACGACATTATTTCTCCCGTCCTCTCAACGTATAAAGCCTTGTGCGCTGATAAGGGAATCGATCTCATTATTAAAAATAGTATTCCTAAAGATCGGGGCTTCCGGGGTGACAAAGCCCGTATCCGCCAAGTGATTTTTAATCTGCTGAGCAACGCCGTTAAGTTTACCCCGCAGGGACGTATATCTCTGAGCTTCGCTGAGCATGTCAGCAATTGCTTCCCTGAAACAGCACTGAATGTATCCGGACAGAGCCGCTCAACGATTTCAATTGTGATTAAAGACTCGGGAGTGGGGATTTCACAAGAGCGACTGCAACATATCTTCGATCCGTTTGTTCAGGCCGAATCATCGACAACGAGAGAGTTTGGTGGAACAGGGCTGGGCTTGGCAATAGTCAAACAGTTGGTATTACTTATGGACGGCAGAGTCTCTGTTCAGAGTGAGGCCGGAGTTGGTACCACCTTCTTCATTGATATTGAGTTGGAAGTAACGACGCAGAGAGCGCAACCAGAGCAGGCGAAACACTCGCTGAGTCGTCAAGCCATCAATCAGGCACTTTCCATACTGATTGTGGAAGACAACCCTATTAATGCAGTGGTGACAAAGACATTCTGTCAGAAACAAGGGCATAAGGTATTACTGGCAGAAAACGGGCTTGTTGCAATTGAGATCCTCAAGAACAAGCACTTTGACTTGATCATAATGGATAACCATATGCCAGAGATGGATGGTATTACCGCAACGAAAGTTATCCGCCAAGAGCTGAAACTGGACACAGTTATCTTTGGCTGTACTGCCGATGTATTTAAAGAGGCTCGTGACAATTTCATAAGTGCTGGCGCAAATCATGTTCTGACCAAGCCTCTGCAGAAAGAGAGTTTTATCGATGCCTTGCAACAATACCAGACCCAATTGATCAGCAGTGAGGCGCCTTCTATAGCCGTAGGCAATGAGTAGTATTAAGCTTGAATGGCTACTAAGGCTAAGCTTACCTGTTGTTATCAAACCAAGTTTGAAGCCGTTGAGCATGTTTCAGCATATCTTCCAGCTCATCGGCCTCCCAGTCTGAGAAGCAGTCAGATATGTCATTCATGACGTTTGATTGCGCCAGCGAAAGCTTTTCTTGTCCAGTTGTGTTGATTTTTAGCCACTTTTTCCTCGCATCTTGTAGGTCTTTTCTAATCTCAATCAAACCCATCTCAGTGAGTTTGTTAACAATTTTGGTGATCCCTGGCTGGTTCATTTGCATTGAATTGGCTAGCTGGCTAACAGTGAACTCCTGCTCTGGATCATTGGAGAAATGGTTTAACAAAGAGAATTGAGAATAGCTGAGATTGAGGGGGCGCAGAGCCTTGGTGACTTTTGCTGTACTTAGCTGATTTATTATTTCCAATGATTTCATTAGGTTAAATGCTAGCTCATTTTTATTTTCGATCATTGCCGTAAAATACCTTGATTTACATTCCTTGGAATGTATATTTATTCCATGGAATAAATTTTAGCAAAGTATCGGAATAGGTGATAGCCATGGACAGACGTAATTTCATAAAAGTAATCGGCACAGGGGCAGTGATCGCAGCGGCAGTTCCAATTGCGGGGACACTAACGGGGAGTAATGTGGCTGGGAATGGCCAGTCAGTGCAACAAATACGACCATCGCATCAATATGATGATATTCGGAAAACCTTAATTAGTTACGGCATGCTTTGCGCTAATCCCCATAACAAACAGCCGTGGAAAGTTGCCTTTTCTGGTCAAGATACAATCTTGCTCTATGTTGATGAAGAAAGGCTATTACCTGAAACAGATCCGTTTCATCGCCAGATCCATATCGGGCAGGGCACCTTCATTGAAACTTTGGTGATTGCAGCGACGCATTTCGGTATTCATGCTGAAGTTGATTATTTCCCTCAGGGTGAATATGGCAATAAGACACTCGAATTCAAGCCTGTAGCTAAAATTACCCTGATTAAAATGGAGTCTATACGCCCTCATCCCCTGTTTGTATATTTGCCGGTACGTCAAAGCGTGAAGCAATCCTATACCTCGTCCACATTAGCCAGCGGTGAGATCACAGTATTGGAGCACGTTGCTATTGAGGCCGGTTTTCCTCTTCGGGTACTGAGTCAAAAGCAGGAAACGACAGAATTGGGAGCGATGCTGACCGAGGCAATGTCGATTGAGGAACAGGATACTCAACGTAATCTAGAGACCATGGAGATGTTCAGATTTAACGACAAAGAAATGGCTAAATACAGAGATGGCTTTGGTTTAGCTCAAAATGGTGTCATGGGGATAAAGAAGATTATTGCCGAGAACTTTTTTGTTACCAGAGAGCAAGCCTACAAAGATCCTGCTTCATTTGGCAAAGAGGGAGTGAAACTTGTCGAGAAAGTCACCGCAAGCACACAGCATTATGGCTTGCTATCAAGCCATGATAATAGTCGCAAGACTCAGGTTGAAATCGGCAGGCTCTATACCCGTTTAAATTTAGCCGCGACATCTATCGGAGTCGCAATGCATCCGCTGAGCCAGATACTCGAAGAATATGATGACATGTCGGCCTTGCAACAAAGTTTCAAGACACGTTTTGATATCCCAGAACAAGATACCGTGCAAATGCTATTTCGTTTAGGTAAAGCCTCGGCAACGCCTTTATCACCGCGAAGAGAGGTCGGGGATATTATTGTTTGATGGAGTTGTTAGCGTTGAAAAACATCAAGTCGGGTTAGAGGGGGAGTCAACTTTTCCCCTCTAATTAATATCTAATAATGAGGGCATCTTTATCAATTCAACGCCCAAAAACTAACCTTAATAAACCTTAATCAATATTAATCACATGTAAATCAACATCATAGCTATTACATTCTTTCGCCATAACCAGCGGCAAGGTGAATGCGTGTGCTCCGTTTTTTGAGGTTACGGAAAACAGTCGCTCCGTAGAGTGCGTATTTACTTTTTACTTTATTATTACTTTTAGTGTAAGCAATATGATGATTGAATTTAAAAAACGCTCCCTCCTGTCTAGTGAACTATCAAATAAAAAGACTTCGGTTACAACGGTTGCCATGGCTGTTGCTTTGGCGCTTGGCTTGGCTGGCTGTAACAGCAGCGGGTCAGACAGCTCTTCAACGACTCCGCAACCAGAAAGTGGTGTGGGTACGACAAAATCATTAATCGTTACACCACTAGATCCACCTACTGGCAGCTCACAAGTGAAAGTACCTGTCGGAACCAAACTACAGTTTGAGGCTACAGCCCTTAATGATAAGGGTGCAGAGGTTGTTACCCAAGAGGTTAGCTGGTCTTCCAGTAATCCGGATGTTCTCACGATCGATAATGATGGTGTTGCGACGGCCTTGATAGATGGTGGCACAGCAGAAATCAGCGCGACTTTTGACAATGTTAATAGTAACTATACGACGACACATACCACGGATGCCGTTGTTACAGACCTAGTATTTGCTGAAGACCAGATAGACATAGCGGCGGGCACCAGCAAGCAACTTGAAGTCGATGCGCACTTCTCAGACGGCTCCAGTGCAAATGTTACATCATTTGTTAATTGGGATGCGACACCGACCAAAATAGCAACTGTGAACAACGATGGTTTGG
>NZ_JAKRFQ010000017.1 GCF_022347985.1 Photobacterium sp. OFAV2-7 | reverse complement strand
TCCCGAAGTACTCGAACATCGAGGTGTAATCATTACGGTTGCTGAGCTTGCCGGTATCGCGGTCAATTCGGACCTTGACGATATCGGACGGTAGCTGTTTGCGCTGAACCGGTACATCTTCCAGGGCGGTTTCCATAAAGGTGACCCAGGCAGGTTGGGCTGTTTTGGCCCCGGCTTCACCTCCGGAAATCTGTTTCTTGTCCAGGTTGTTGTTCCAGGCGGCTTTACCCAATTCACGGCTGTGATCATCAAAGCCGACCCAGGATGTCGCGACAATATTCGGGCCGAAACCTGAGTACCACGCATCTTTCGAACCATTGGTGGTACCGGTTTTACCGCCGACATCGCGGCGCTTGAGTACCTGGCCGCGCCAGCCGGTGCCGTTCCAACCACTGCCGTGACGCCAGTCGCCGCCACCCCAGATATTGCTCTCCAGCATCTCACGAACGAGGAAGGCATTTTGCTCAGAAATAACCTGTGGTGCATAGCGCGTCTGCTGCTGGTCGCTTTCTATGGCACTGCCGGTATCGCCCAGTTCCTGCTCGCTGATAGCAATGTCGTTCAGTACCGCCCGGCTGGCGGCGATGTTATTACCGGCCTGCTGCTGTTCCCGCTGACAGTCGTTGTTGCAGACAATATTCGGGTTGGCCTGATAGACCAGGTTGCCGTAAGGATCTTCAACGCGCTCGATGAAGTAAGGCTCGACATAATAGCCACCGTTGGCAAAGACAGAGAAACCCTGGGCCATTTCTAGCGGTGTCAGGCTGCCTGCGCCCAGGGCGATAGCTTCTGCCCGCGGCAGATCTTCGCGCTTGAAGCCGAAGCGGGTCAGGTAGCTGATGGTATCGTCCAATCCGACATTTTGCAGTACCCGTACGGCCATCACGTTTTTCGATTGTGCCAGTCCAAGGCGCAGGCGTGTCGGGCCGTTGTAGGTTGGTGGCGAGTTTTTAGGACGCCATGCCGTGCCCATGCTCTTGTCCCAGCGGTTGATAGGTGCGTCATTGACCAGGGTTGCCAGCGTCATGCCTTTTTCCAGCGCAGCCGAGTAAATGAACGGCTTGATGCTGGAGCCGACCTGACGGATGGACTGGGTGGCACGGTTAAATTTGCTGTGGACAAAGTTGAAGCCGCCGACCATGGCCTTGACTGCGCCGTTTTGCGGGGAGACAGCAACAAAGGCTGTGTTGGCATCCGGCACCTGGCTCAGTACCCACTGCTGCTCTTTTTGCTGTACCCAGATTTGCTGACCGGCCGCCAGAATATCTGCCGCGGTTTTCGGCGCAGGTCCCTGGCGAGTGTCGGTCATAAACTTACGGGCCCATTTCATGCCGCTCCACTCAACGGTGTGCTGCTCGCCGTCATTGGTCAGAACCTGGGCGCTCTTGCCGTTGATGGCCATAACGACGGCGGCCTGGAGCTCGCCATAGCTCGGCTGTTTGTTCAGGTGCTCGATAACCTTGTCTGTCGTCCAGGCTGTCTGTTCGGGTTTCCACAACGTGGCGACAGCGCCTCTGTAACCATGGCGCTGATCATAGCTCAGCAGGTTGTTGACTGCTGCCGTCTGGGCCGCACGCTGTAGCTTGGGATCAACCGTAGTGTAGATACGCATTCCGGAGGTATAGGCATCTTCACCGTAGCGCTCAACCATCCAGGCACGGGCGCGTTCGGCAAAATACGGTGCGTTGAGTTCAATCTCTGCACCGTGATAACGGGCGAGAATCGGTTCGGCTCGGGCCTGATCGAGTTCTGCCTGGGTGATGTAGCCTTCGGCGAACATACGACTCAGCACGACGTTACGACGTGTGGTGGCGCGATCTATCGAGTAGATCGGGTTCATGGTCGACGGTGCTTTCGGCAGACCGGCGATAATGGCAATTTCGCTCAGGGTCAGCTGGCTGACCTCTTTGCCAAAATACACCTGTGCCGCTGCACCGACACCATAGGAACGGTATCCGAGGTAAATTTTATTGAGGTAAAGCTCAAGGATATCTTCCTTGCTCAGCAGTTGCTCGATATGGATAGCGATAAAAATCTCTTTGATTTTTCGCATTATCTTCTTTTCGTTGGAGAGAAAGAAGTTTCGGGCCAACTGCTGGGTAATCGTACTTGCCCCCTGCTTGGCCGAGCCCGAGGTGGCAACGACAAAGGCGGCACGGGCGATACCGATCGGGTCAATACCGGGATGGTCGTAGTAACGGCTGTCTTCGGTCGCGATGACCGCATTGATCATTTGAGGCGGAATATCGTCAAGTGCCAAGGGAATGCGTCGTTTCTCCCCAAACTGGGAGATCAGCTTTCCGTCTGCACTGAATACCTGCATAGGTGTCTGTAATTCAACATTTTTTAGAGTTGCAACATCCGGGAGCTCTGGTTTTACATAAAGGTAAAAACCAAAGATAGTACCGACTCCAAGAATTGTGCAAATCATTGCAAGGATAAGTAATCGCTTTATGAACTTCACTTGAGAATTCCTGTTACACCATCATTCGACCGTTCAATCTATTTCAACCAATAGTATAAAGATAACTTAAATAAAATTAACGCCATAGGTTGGTGTTTGTTAGAAAAATATATTGCTTTTCCATTAACAGGGAGCATAGCACGGTATGTTTCGGAACCCACCAATAATTGGCATTGATATCGGCCATCATAGCGTTAAAGCGGTCGTCTTGAACCCAAAAAAAGAGCAACTGGAACTCTCTGCCTTTGCAGAAATTACCTTGCCTTCTTCGGTTATTAACGACCAGCATAGCGTGAATACGTCAGCCCTGTTGTCAGCAATACGTAAATTAAAAAAGAGTCTGCCGTTTAATGCCAAAAAAGTGGCAATCGCCCTGCCGGACAGCGCGGTCATTAGCAAAGTGATCCAGCTTGATACGAATCTGAGTGACGAGGAAGCGGAGTTTGCGGTGACCCAGGCACTCAGTGCCTCTTCCCCCTTTCCGGTTGAAGAGCTCAGTTTGGATTTTTTTCCGCTGTCATCGGACGCCTTTGTTGAAACGGCCACGACCATGCCGTTTCAGGTGTTTGCTGCGCGAAAGGACACCATAGACAGCCGGGTCAAGGCATTAAAAAAGGCGGGTCTGCATCCCGGGGTGGTAGAACTTCAGACACACGCCCTATTGTGGCTGGGCGAGTACATAGCCGAACGCGACGCGATGCAGGAGTTGTGGGGCATTGTTGATATCGGTATGCACTGTACCGAATTTAGCATCAAGCCACCTGGCGGTGCGGCCTATCACCGCGAAATCGCTTACGGTACCTCGCTGGTGAGCGGGAATACGGTTGGCGGCAGTGAAGAGCCGGAAGCCTTTCCCCCCGAACTCGGACAGGCCGAAGTTTTTACCAAGCAACTGGCGGATCACCTCAAGCGGCAGTTTCAGCTCTACAATTCGACACACCCGCGCTCGGTGCTAAAAGGGATCTGGCTGTGTGGCGGGGGCCAGCATGTTGTGCTGGAAGAGCTGCTGGCCCGGCTGCTGGGTGTAGAAGCCAGTTGGATCAACCCTTTTCGATATTTTCCCTGTAGCAAAAAGCTGGGACAGATCGCCAGCAATAGCTATTACGGCCAGTATGCGGTTGCGGCCGGGCTGGCTATAAGGGGGGTCAGTCAATGATTGCACGCTTGAATTTGTTGCCGTGGCGGGAGGAAAGGCGAAAGCAACATAAGCAACGGTTTTTTTCGATCCTGGCGGGCGTCATACTGGCAGTCGCCGCCGTGCAATGGCTGCTGGCTAGCTACATTGAGCAGCAGCAGGCTCACCAGCAGGCTCGAAACCAATTGCTACAGCAGGAAATATCAACGCTCGAGCGCCAGCTTGCATTTTTACCCGGCCTCGACAGGCAGCGCGCTGCACTTAATAAGCGGCTTGGGGTGATAGGAGACATTCAGCAGGAACGCAATCAAATCACGCACCTGCTGAGTATATTACCCGGTATTGTCCCGCAGGGAGTCTACCTCGACAGTGTGTCAATGTCGTCCAACCGGATCGCTGTGAATGGGGTCGGTGACTCTACCGGTCGCCTGGCAATACTGTTATCCAATGCCGAACAGTCTTCCTGGCTGGAGGATGTAGCCATGCACTCGATTGTGGCAACGAAAGGTGACCAGGCACAGGATCAGACCCGGTTTAAAGCCTCGTTTACCCTGGCAACGCACCCGGAGTCAGCATCCGAGAAGACCATCGTCAACAAGGAAAAGGGCAGTGAGTGACTGGCAAGACTTAGATCTGGATGAAATAACCGAGTGGCCGTTGATACCGCAATGCGTCGTGGCTTTGGTTCTGGCACTGGCGATGGGCACTGCTGGTTATTGGTACTGGCTGACACCGTTGCATGAGGAGCTGGCCCAGCTAAAGCATACAGAACGGGAGCTTCGCCAGCAGGTTGGAAAGCGGGCCAGCCAAGTGGCAGCCCTGCCCAAGGTAAGAGATCAGATTGAAGCGCTGGAAGAGCGCTATCAGTATGTAGTACAGCAATTGCCCGAGGAGGAAGAGCTGGCAAGTCTGCTGTCAGGCGTGAATGATATCGGGGTCCGCAATGGCCTTGAGTTTCAACGTATCGAATGGGGCCCCAGGCGTGAACATCCTCTGTATTACGAACTTCCCATCAATATTGCTCTGACTGGCCGTTACGTAAACATCGGTCAGTTTGCGGAGTCGGTTGCCAAGCTATCACGCATTGTGACCCTGAATGACTTCGATTTGGTTTTTCTTCGGCAGCACCAGAACCAGGAAACCCTATCGCTGAAGGTCTCTGCCAGTACCTATCGTTTTAAAGCGCCGAAATAGAGGTGGCTAGTTTGAAAAGGATGTCATTGCTTGTCTTCATGTGCTGGCTGGTGGTTGGCTGCCGGGCCAATGAAGATTCTGTTCAGCAGTTTATCGAACAGGCCCATAACCAGGCCCTAGTGCAGATAGCTCCCCTGCAGGAACAGTATGTCTTTGTGGCTGACGAGTTTGTTATGGCAAGCAATCGAATCCCCTTTGTTCGCCCGCGCCCGGAACTGAAGACAGTCGGACAGGAGAGAGATATGGCTTGCTGGCAGCCGGATATGACGCGTACACGCAGCGCTTTGGAGGGTATTCCTTTGGCTCAGCTCAGGATGAAAGGGGTAATTGGTGACAAGCATGAACTCTGGGCGATCATTGCCAGGCCAGACGGCAAGCTGGAAAAAGTCCGGGACGGGCACTACCTAGGCCTCAATTTCGGCAAGGTTCGACAGGTTAGCCCGAGCAGTGTCGAGATTGAAGAAGTATTACCTGACGGTATGGGGTGCTGGTTGAAAAGGTTGACCACATTGCCACTCGCTTCCGCAGGTTCTGCCGTATAGAAGGAAGAAACAAAGATGAAAAGGAGTTTTCCGGTATCCACTGGTGCGTGGGCCAGGTATTGGTTGCCTTTGTGGCTGTGTCTGGTCTCGACGGCTTTTCCTGTGGCTGCCGTGATGGTGGTGGACAACCAGATAGCCGATATTGATTTCAGGCGGGATAAGCAAAATCGGGGGGTACTCAGTGTCAAGCTGGCCAAGCCCCAGTCGCTGGTTGATATGCGTAAGTCCGGTAGGCAGCTATATATTGAAATGGTAGGGACGACGCTCAGTGACGAGATGGTGTATCTGCTCGATGTAACCGATTTCGCCACTGCTGTCGAGTCGGTCGAGACACTGCGGACCGAAAAGGGGGCCCGGCTGGTTCTCAATACAACCGCCGACTTTGTCTACGACTATGACTTGAAAGGCGCACTGTTAATGGTGTTTGTTGCCGGCCGGCCTGAGCAGGCCAAGGCGGGGCAGAGTCATGACGTGAGCTACAGTGGCAAGCCTATTTCAATTAATTTTCAGGATATTCCCGTTCGTAACGTGCTTCAGCTGATTGCGGAATATAATGATTTCAACCTCGTGGTCTCAGATTCTGTGCAGGGCAGTGTGACTCTGCGTTTGGATGATGTGCCCTGGCCCCAGGTTCTGGAAATTATTCTGCAGGCCAAAGGGCTGGACAAGCGGGTGCAGGGCTCGGTGGTATTGATTGCTCCGAAGCAGGAGCTAACCCAGAGCGAGCAGCAGGTCCTTGAGGCTAGGCGCAAGGAACAGGAACTGGCTTCATTGCGCTCGGAAATCATTCAGGTCAATTTTGCCAAAGCCACGGATCTGGCCGAGTTGCTTCAGGGTGGGGACGGGGGCAGCAGTATGCTCTCAAGCCGGGGCTCTCTGCATGTCGATGACCGTACCAACTCGTTGATAGTCAATGATCTTGGTGAGCGTATCGATACCATCAAGAATATCATTGCCGCGCTGGATATTCCGGTCAAGCAGGTTCATATCGAGGCCAGGATCGTTTCGGTTAATGAAGGGGATATTGATGAAATCGGGGTTCGCTGGGGGGTACTGAGTAGCAACGGCAGCAAGACGGTCGGCGGGTCGATTGAGAGCAATCTTAACTCTGTCGGGCTGCTGGAAGAAGAGGCGACAGTGGAAGACTTCCTTAACGTCAATTTGGCCGCCACTCAGGCCGGGGCTTCCAGTATTGCCTTCCAGGTTGCCAAAATGGGCGATATCTTGCTGGATCTCGAACTCTCTGCCCTGCAGTCGGAAAATAAGCTGGAAATCATTTCCAGCCCGCGGCTTGTCACTACCAACAAGCAAATGGCCTATATCGAGCAGGGGACTGAGATCCCCTACTTGGAGGCCTCGTCAAGCGGGGCAGTGTCTGTTGGCTTTAAGAAGGCGGTGCTGAGCTTGATGGTAACGCCGCAGATCACCCCGGATGACAAACTGGTGCTGGATTTAGTGGTGACCCAGGACAAACCGGGAGATGTCGTGAGTACTGGTACCAGCGAGGCGGTAGCCATCGATACCCAGCGAATCGGCACCCAGGTGCTGGTGAATAATGGCGAGACGGTGGTGCTGGGGGGGATTTATCAGCATCAAACCAATAACTCGATCAGAAAAGTTCCCGTATTGGGGGATTTGCCGATACTTGGCGCTTTGTTTCGCCACAAACTGAATAAGCTGGCCAAGCGAGAGTTGCTGATCTTCGTGACCCCGAAGATAGTGATGCGGTAAGTGTACGGGAGTCATGGACAGTGCGGGCAGGGTTGACGGTATGATTGTTAGATGTGCGTAGCACCATGATGAAAAGCTAACTTATTGTGTTTATTGATGGCTTTGGCCTCTACAAGGCGATTATTCCGCAGGATCCCCGTACCGATGCGTATCTCAAGGGTAATTAAATTGGTAATGAGGCACACTAGCTATTGCCAAATGATAGCGAGTCCTGAGATAATTTTCGGTCTTATCACGAATTAAATGTGAGGAAGTTGGCGCCTCGGGCTTATTTATCGATAGCCTGCGGGCGGTGTCGTTTTATTAACCGCGCGTAAAATTGCTAAAAATGGCTGAAAAACGAAATATTTTCCTGGTCGGCCCAATGGGTGCCGGCAAAAGCACTATTGGTAGACATCTTGCACAGCAGCTACATATGGAATTCTTTGACTCTGATTCTGTCATTGAAGATCGTACTGGAGCCGATATCAGCTGGGTATTCGATGTGGAAGGTGAAGACGGTTTCCGTGTTCGCGAAGAGAACGTGATCAATGACCTGACCCAAGAGCAAGGGATCGTCCTTGCGACAGGTGGTGGTTCCGTTAAAAGTAAAGAGAACCGCAACCGCCTTTCTGCTCGTGGTATCGTGGTTTATCTTGAAACTACCATAGAAAAACAACTCGCCCGTACTCAGCGTGACAAAAAGCGTCCTCTGCTACAGACAGATACGCCACGTGAAGTACTTGAAGCTCTGGCAGAAGAGCGTAACCCTTTGTATGAAGAGGTTGCAGACTATGTAGTTCGCACTGACGATCAGAGCGCCAAAGTAGTTGCAAACCAAATCATCAAAATGCTTGAAGAGCGTTAATCAATAGTAAGAGAAGCTGACCATGGAACGGATCAACGTCAACTTAGGTGACAGAAGCTACCCAATCTCAATCGGCGCCGAGTTATTTACTGACCCGGCGTTGTTTTCCTCTGCCATCAGTGCCGGTCGACGTGTTGTCGTGGTCAGCAATGAAACGGTGTCGCCGCTGTATGCTGATACAGTGATGGCGACTATCTGTCAGCTCCAGTGCGATGTCGCTCTGCTTTCGCTGCCTGACGGGGAACAATACAAAACCCTGGAGACCTTCAACCAAATCATGACATTTTTGCTGGAAGGCAATTACGGTCGTGATGTGGTGATTGTTGCACTTGGGGGCGGTGTTATTGGCGATGTAGTGGGGTTTGCGGCTGCCAGCTACCAGCGTGGTGTCGATTTTATCCAGGTACCGACCACCCTGTTGTCACAGGTGGACTCTTCTGTCGGCGGTAAGACGGCGGTAAACCATCCCCTGGGTAAAAACATGGTTGGGGCCTTTTACCAGCCTAAGGCCGTTGTGATTGATAACCACTGCCTGAAAACCTTGCCTGAGCGCGAGTTTGCTGCTGGCATGGCAGAAGTGATTAAGTACGGTATTATCGCTGACAGCGAATTCTTCACCTGGCTGGAGCAAAATCTCGAGAAGCTGCAGGCATTGGATAATGATGCGCTCAGCTATGCGATCGGCCGCTGCTGCCAGATCAAGGCGGATGTTGTTGCTGCGGACGAAAAAGAGTCAGGCGTACGTGCATTGCTTAATCTGGGGCATACCTTTGGCCATGCTATTGAGGCTGAAATGGGATATGGCAACTGGCTGCACGGCGAAGCGGTGTCGGCAGGCACAGTACAGGCCGCCCAGACTGCTCATCTGCATGGTCTATTGTCGTCAGATGATGTCCAGCGAATTACCCGTTTGCTCGATCGGGCTAACCTACCGGTCAAAGCCCCGGCATCGATGGATTTTGATTGTTATATGAAGCATATGATGCGGGATAAAAAAGTCTTGTCAGGTCAGCTAAGGCTGGTATTACCGACATCTATCGGTAGTGCCGAGGTCGTGGCTGATGTGCCCCACGATATCTTGCGTCGTGTGATTAATTCTTGAAGTTGTGAACAACCATGACTCGTGACACCTCAGTCGCAGCGTTGGATCTGGATACCCAGGTCCAACTCCTTTCCCGTATACAGTTTTTAACCCGCTTTAGTTCTAATCTTATTCAGATAACTGGCCGCGAAGGGGCTGGTAAAACATGGCTGGCACAGCGTTACCTGGAACAATGGGCGCAGGGTAGCAACCAGACGCTATTGCTTTGCCATCGGGCACAGTCCGACAGCCAGCATCGCTCTATCATACTTAAGCAGCTTGTTGCCCAGCCGGTTTTCAACGATCAGGACCCGCTGCAGGAAAGTGTCGATCGCATGCTCGGAAGTGGCCCTGCCAATTTGCTGCTGGTTATTGATGATGCGCACTTGCTCAGTGCGACGCTCATTGCCGAGCTATGGGCCTTGGTGCAACAGGCGCAGAATATTCCTGGTTGGCAAATTAACGTGTTGCTCTTTAGCCAGTCGGGGCGGCTGGACAAATATCTGAGCCAGGTTTCCCATGGTCAGGGGGCTGCGCCGCTTGAGTTGGAAATTGTTGATTTCAGTGAACAAGAAGTGCAAACCTTTGTCGAAGTGATATTTGCCACAGATAGGTTGGATGCCCACGGAAGGCGCGCGCTGAGGGATAAAGCGGCAGCGTCATCGCCCGTTCCCGGGGCACTGATGCAATTAGAACAAACGGAGCAGACAAATATGGCCAGTTCTCGATCTCGTACCTTATCGCCAATGACATTGCTGGCAGGTTTACTCGTTGTTGCAGCTGCCGGACTGGCATTTTTCTTTTTTCCGGCAGATGATTCCGAGCCGGTTGTTGCACAGAGTGAGAGTATGGAACCGGCCGACGAGGCTCGTCAGGCACTGACCCTGTCAACCGGACAGGTGGAAGAAGAGCTGAGCGAATCACTGCCTGAGCCAATATCCGGTGAAACTGCGCTATCACGCGATGTTACCGATACCATCAATGATGATTCTCACCGCCTGCCTCAGGAGATATCTCTGGAGGGGCTGACTGTTGGCCGCAGTGATGATAACCAGCGGGTTGTCCTGCCGTCGGATGTTGTGGATGCGATGATCACCGAGCAGGAGCTGGGAGGCAGTGGTGCTATTGCGGTTGCCGAGCAGCCAGGTGTCGAAGAGGCCGTGACCGAGGCGATTCAGCCTGCGGAAACGACAGGGCAGACGAGTCCGGAGCTGGC
This sequence comes from Photobacterium sp. OFAV2-7, assembly GCF_022347985.1. Lineage (GTDB taxonomy): Bacteria > Pseudomonadota > Gammaproteobacteria > Enterobacterales > Vibrionaceae > Photobacterium. The sequence goes on along the minus strand of NZ_JAKRFQ010000017.1, from coordinate 13,384 downwards.
ATCGGTGGCCGGTGAGCAAATTGCGGGTAGTGAGGCAGTGTCGGATGCTTCGCTTGAGCCAGCAGCTGTCGCTCCAGAAGAGCCTGCAGAAGCAGCGGCAGAAAGCACCAATTTGGGGGCGGTACTAAAAGCGATCGACAATCGCCACTATGCGCTGCAGCTGGCAGCACTCAAATCCCTGGCGGCAGCCAATAAATTCATTGCTGAGTACCAAATCGGCAATATTGCGACCATCTATGAAACACGCCGCAATGGTGAGCCGTGGTTTATTGTGATCAGCGGTGACTACCCGAATATCGTTGCTGCCCGCAGAGCCGAAACACAGTTACCGGAGAGGCTGCAGGTTGTTCAGCCATGGGTAAAATCCTACGCACAGATCCATCGTGAAATCGAGCGGGTGAAATAATCGCAGCGGCAAGCAGATAATTACGTGAATTGGTATCAGACTCGGGGTGAAATGAGGTACAATCCGCCACCTTTCGTAACAATATCGGTTCTGGTGGTGGTTAGCTGAATGAAAAAGCATCGTGCATTCCTTAAGTGGGCTGGAGGCAAATACTCTCTGGTCGAGGATATCGAGCGCCATCTGCCACCTGCGCGTAAACTGGTCGAACCCTTTGTCGGGGCCGGCTCTGTCTTTCTGAATACCGATTTCGAGCACTACCTGCTGGCGGATATCAACCCGGATCTGATTAATCTCTATAACACCCTGAAAGAGAAGCCGGAAACGTACATCAACGACGTGAAAAACTTGTTTATGCCGGAGTTCAACCAGAAAGGGGCCTACCTGGAAATTCGCGAAGCCTTCAACAAGACTGATGATCCTTACCTTCGCTCACAGTATTTCCTGTATATGAACCGCCATGGCTTCAATGGCCTGTGTCGCTATAACAAGAAGGGCGGCTTCAATGTGCCGTTCGGCTCCTATAAGAAGCCGTATTTCCCTGAGGAAGAAATGTATTTCTTTGCCGAGAAGGCCAAGCGCGCGACGTTTGTTTGCGAAGGCTATCAGCAGACGTTTTCCCGGGCCCGTAAAGGGTGCGTGATTTATTGCGATCCGCCTTATGCGCCGCTGTCGACCACGGCAAATTTTACTTCATATGCTGGAAATGGGTTTAGCCTGGATGATCAGGCGGCATTGGCCGATGTGGCAGAAAAGGCCGCTACTGAGCGTGACATACCAGTATTGATATCCAATCACGATACCACGCTGACCCGCCGTCTGTACCACGGTGCTGAGCTGTCCGTGGTTAAGGTGAAGCGTACCATCAGCCGTAACGGCAGCGGACGTAATAAGGTGGATGAGCTACTGGCGTTGTTCAAGCCGCCGGTAATCTAGCGTCCGTGGGTTGCTGTGACGACAAGCGTGATGGCAGCCACCAGGGCAATAAATAGTAGAATCCCGCTGATCCCTGCAATAATAAATGGCCAGGGCGACTTCTGGCTGAAGTCATGCTGGCGGTTGCGATCCGACTGTACCCCGAATAAGGCCGCCGCGATGCTGAGAGCCAGGCTTTTTGGCTTGTTGTTCTGATTTTTCTTATCGTTAACGCGTTGTTTTTCCATTCCCACCTCCTCATGCTCTAAAAGCATAGTCATTATATTATCAATTGCAGGTAGAAATCCGTTAAGACATCATTCTTTGGATCGGGTAGAATTGCGCCGATTTCCGATAACGTTTTCGTATGTACCGTATAGAGGCTGAACATGAAGGACTTTTTGATCGCTCCATCTATCCTGTCTGCAGATTTTGCTCGTCTTGGCGAGGATGTCGAGAAAGTATTGGCTGCAGGTGCCGATGTTGTGCACTTTGATGTGATGGACAATCACTATGTACCGAACCTGACATTTGGTGCGCCGGTGTGCAAGGCACTGCGTGATTACGGTATTACAGCGCCGATTGATGTTCATCTGATGGTTAAGCCGGTAGACCGTATTATTCCTGATTTTGCCAAGGCCGGTGCCACGATGATCACCGTCCATGCCGAGGCCACTGAGCACCTGGACCGTACGCTGCAGCTGATCAAAGAACACGGCTGTCAGGCCGGGGTGGTCTTTAACCCGGCTACACCGCTGCATTATTTAGACTACGTCATGGATAAAGTGGACTTGATCCTGCTGATGTCGGTTAACCCGGGCTTTGGAGGCCAGTCTTTCATTCCGAATACACTAGATAAGCTGCGTGAGGTACGTAAGCGTATTGAAGCTTCTGGCCGTGAAATTCGTCTGGAAATAGATGGTGGCGTCAAGGTCGACAACATCCGTGAAATCGCCGAGGCGGGCGCGGATATGTTTGTTGCAGGCTCGGCCATTTTCAGCCAGCCGGACTACAAGGCGGTGATCGATGAAATGCGCGCCGAGCTGGCCAAGGTAGAGCGTTAATGGATCACTTCAAAGGCATTAAGTTTATTGCTTTTGATCTGGACGGAACGCTGCTCGACAGCGTTCCTGATCTGGCAGAAGCGGCCGATCAGACCATGCGTGCCCTAGGGCGCCCCGGCGTCACGGTCGAGCAGGTGACTACTTGGATTGGTAACGGTGCCGATATTCTGATTGGCCGGGCGCTAAGCCGTAGCCTTGAGGTGGATCCTGAACTTGACCCTGAGCTGCACAAAGAAGCTCGCCAGCTGTTTGACCGTTTTTACGATGCCGGTGGACATAAGCAGAGTGCGCTTTATGACGGGGTTAAAGACACTCTTGCCGCTTTTTACCAGGCTGGTGTGCCGATGGCTATCGTCACCAACAAGCCTGCCCAGTTTGTTCCGCACCTGTTGGAGCAGCATGGTATCAGTGATTATTTTGTCGATGTGATTGGCGGTGATACCTTCCCGCTTAAGAAACCGGATCCTTTTGCCCTGCACTGGTTGATGGAAAAGCACCGGTTGGCTGCATCAGAAATGCTGATGGTCGGTGATTCGCGTAACGATATCTTGGCGGCTAAAGCAGCGACATGTTATGTTGTCGGTTTGACCTACGGTTACAATTACGGTCAGCCGATCAGTGATAGTGAACCCGATATTGTGCTGGATCACTTTAGCCAGCTGGCAGAAGTGGTTAAACTAGACAGCTAGTACGATCAGGTCTGCGTATATCTGACGATAAGTTTTGAATATTAGTCAGCGGCACTTGTGCCGCTGCTTATCTTTAGTGACATAGGAAATCCCATCATGAGTAAACCCATTGTATTGAGTGGCGTCCAGCCTTCTGGCGAATTGAGTATTGGTAACTATTTGGGTGCGTTGCGTCAGTGGGAACAGATGCAGGATGATTATGACTGCCAGTACTGTGTAGTAGACCTTCACGCTATCACAGTCCGCCAGGATCCGAAGGCGCTTCACGAAGCCACGTTGGATGCATTGGCTATCTGTCTGGCAGTTGGTGTCGATCCTAAGAAGAGCACGCTGTTTGTCCAGTCGCATGTACCGGAGCATGCCCAGCTAGGCTGGTTGCTTAACTGTTATACTCAGATGGGTGAACTGAGCCGAATGACCCAGTTCAAAGACAAGTCACAGCGCCATGCCAATGACGTTAATGTTGGCTTGTTTGGCTACCCGGTATTGATGGCTGCCGATATCCTGCTGTACGGGGCGCACCAGGTACCAGTGGGCAGTGACCAGAAACAGCACCTTGAGCTGGCCCGCGATATTGCCACTCGCTTCAACAACATTTATGGTGATGGCGAGGCCATTTTCCAGGTGCCTGAACCTTATATTCCGACAATTGGCGCACGTGTTATGAGCCTGCAGGATGCGACCAAGAAAATGTCCAAGTCTGATGACAACCGCAAGAATGTAATTACCTTGCTGGAAGAGCCTAAGTCGATCATCAAGAAGATCAACAAGGCGCAGACAGATACCGAGACCCCGCCACGTATCGCTCACGGTGTCGACAAGGCCGGTATCACAAACCTGATGGGCTTGTACTCGGCCGCAACCGGTAAGTCGTTCGAAGAGATTGAAGCCCAATATAAAGGGGTGGAAATGTACGGCCCGTTCAAGAAAGACGTTGGTGAGGCAATTGTCGCTATGCTTGAGCCTGTTCAGGCTGAGTACAAGCGTATCCGTGAAGATCGCGCCTATATGGATTCTGTAATGAAAGCCGGTGCCGACAAGGCCTCTGAACGTGCTGCCGTTACCCTGAAGAAGGCTTACGAAGCGGTGGGTTTTGTCGCTCGTCCGTAAGTAACGTACCGATAGTTATTGTTAAAACCGGCCCTGTTGCCGGTTTTTCTTTAATGCTTTTCTGAAATCATAACTTGCCTTTCTTGCCCCCTATAGCAAAATAGACCGCCAACTCATCCTGGGAGCTGATGTATCAATGCTGCTGATTATCGACAATTATGACTCTTTCACCTACAACCTGTACCAATACTTCTGCGAGCTGGGCGCTGAGGTGAAAGTCGTGCGTAATGATGAAATCGATATTGCAAGCATTGAGGCCCTGTCACCTTCCCACCTGGTGATTTCGCCGGGCCCCTGTACGCCCGATGATGCCGGTATTTCGTTGCAGGCCATTGAACACTTTGCCGGTAAGCTGCCAATTTTGGGGGTTTGCCTGGGTCACCAGTCGATAGCCCAAGTCTTCGGTGCAAAAGTGGTGCGTGCCCGTCAGGTGATGCACGGCAAGACATCGCCAGTTGTTCATACCGATCGCAGTGTGTTCGAAACCCTGAATAATCCGCTGACAGTGACGCGCTACCATTCGCTGGTAGTAAAGGCCGATACATTGCCGGATTGTTTTGAGGTGACGGCCTGGACCGAGCGTGATGGCGAGTTCGACGAAATCATGGGAATCGCCCACAAGACGCTGCCGATCGAAGGGGTGCAATTCCATCCCGAGAGCATTTTGACCGAACAGGGTCACCAGCTTCTGGCTAACTTTCTGCGTCGCTAACCGAGCAAAAAGCACTGTGGCAGGATTTTCTGCTGAATGAGCGTCTGGCGCAGTTAATAATCTACTCACCAGGTTGCGGGATTTTCTCTGCCTTTCGAAAGGATAAGGCCGTAATACTGTCTTATTTCCGCGATCTTCATCACTTTTTTTAACATTTAGCTGGCCTTTTTCAGAAAATTCTCCTGGCAAGCTTATGCACTCAAGGAAGAGCCCGCAGCCTTTATTTCCTCAACGGAAATACACTTTTTTCCATTGTGTTGTTAATAAATTCCTCTCAAACCCGCATAAATATGTATTCAACAGTGGGTTAGCCAACCCAAATAAAGGATAAAAAAAATATTCTGCTATTGGAATTGGTTAATAAAATGTAAATACTATGCTTAAGACGCAATACATAGAAGGAAAGGATGATGGCAATGGAGCACAAAGTAGGACGTCAGCTGTTTGATGAGGTGATGGTACCTTGTTATTCCCCGATGCAAATCGTACCGGTGAAAGGCCAGGGTGCACGCGTGTGGGATCAGGATGACCGCGAATATATTGATTTTGCCGGCGGTATCGCAGTGAGCTGTCTGGGCCATTGTCACCCTGTTATGGTCAATGCACTCAAGGAGCAGGCCGACAAGCTATGGCATTTAAGTAATGTCATGACCAATGAACCGGCGCTGCGTCTGGCGAAAAAGCTGACCGAGCACAGTTTTGCCGAAAAGGTGTTCTTTGCTAACTCAGGTGCCGAGGCTAACGAGGCGGCGCTGAAACTGGCCCGCCGTTATGCGGCCGATAAGTTTGGCCCGGAAAAATCTGAAATCATTTCATTCCAGCAGGGCTTCCATGGCCGTACCTTCTTCACAGTAACTGTCGGTGGCCAGGCTGCCTATTCTGACGGCTTCGGTCCTAAACCAGGTGATGTGACCCACTTGGCATACAATGATTTGTCGACACTGGCTGAGCACATGTCAGAGCGCACCTGTGCGGTGATGATGGAGCCTCTGCAGGGTGAAGGCGGTATCATTTCTCCGACCCAGGAGTTTATCCAGGGCGTACGTGAACTTTGCGACAAGCACAATGCCCTGCTGATCTTTGATGAGGTCCAGACAGGTAATGGCCGTACCGGTGACTTTTATGCTTACCAGGGGCTGGGTGTGACCCCGGATATCCTGAGCACGGCGAAATCACTGGGTGGTGGTTTCCCGATTGGTGCCATGCTGACTACTTCTGAGCTGGCTGTTCATCTGAAGGTCGGTACTCACGGCTCGACCTACGGCGGTAACCCGCTGGCTTGTGCCGTTGCCGAAGCGGTTGTGGATGAAGTCACCAAGCCAGAGGTACTGGACGGTGTTAAACAGCGCGAGCAGTGGTTCCGTGAAGGACTGGCCCAAATAAATGCTAAATACCCAATCTTTGATGAAGTACGTGGTAAAGGCCTGTTGCTGGGTGCAGCCCTGAATGAAGAATGGCAGGGACGTGCCCGTGATATTTTGCTGGCGGCAGGAGAAGAAGGCCTGATGGTGCTGGTTGCCGGTGCTAACGTCGTGCGCTTTACTCCATCACTGGTGATCGACAAGGCCGATATCGATGAAGGTATGGCCCGTCTTGAGCGCGCGATTGCCAAGCTACATCTATAAAAAGCGGCATCAATAACGATGCACCAATAAACAAGCTATACCAATACATCCGTAAAACATGCAGTGGCTGACAGGAGCCTGGCCACTGCAGTTGCCTGTTTCCGAACATGAAAAGGCAATCAATTCACTAGAAAACAATGAGCTAGCGGCAACTGCCGCTACCTGCATCAGGAGGGAGTTCGATGCTGGTTATACGTCCTATTACTGAAGCCGATTTGCCGGCGCTTATGCAATGCGCTGAAGAGTCCGGTCATGGTTTTACTTCACTACCGGTGAATGAAGAAATTCTGCGCAACAGGATTGAGCACTCGGTGGAAAGTTTTGCCAAAGCAGTAACCAAGCCGGGACCGGAAGGTTACCTGATGGTGGCAGAAGACACCAAGACGGGAGAAATTGCCGGTACGACAGCAATAGAAGCCGCTATCGGGCTGGACAATCCCTTTTATACCTACCACTTAAGTACCGTTGTACACTCCTCCCGCCGCCTTAATGTCCACAATGTGGTGAAAGTGCTGACATTTGGCAACGACTACACCGGTGTGAGCGAGCTGTGTACGCTGTTTTTGCGTCCGGAGTGGCGCCAGGGGCTGAATGGCCGCCTGTTGTCGAAGTGCCGTTTTATGATGATGGCCGAGCACCCGGAGCGGTTTGATACCACAGTGATTGCCGAAATGCGCGGCGTCTCCGATGAAGAAGGACACTCACCGTTCTGGGAATGGCTGAAAGAGCACTTCTTCTCGATTGATTTTACGTTGGCAGACTACCTGACCGGGATCGGTAAAAAAGGCTTCATTGCCGATTTGATGCCGAAGCTGCCGATTTATGTCAACCTGCTGAGCCCTGAAGCCCAGGCAGTGATTGGTGAGGTACACGAAAAAACACGTCCGGCACTGCGTTTGCTGGAGAAAGAAGGGTTCAGCTGCCGCGGTTATGTCGATATTTTTGATGCCGGTCCGACGGTCGAGTGTGATACCCGCAATATTGAGTCAGTACGCCATTCTCAGCGTTGTAGCGTGGTAATTGGCGAGTCTGATAGCGGCAAAGATTGCATCATCAGCAACAGCTCGTTTGAGAATTTCCGTGCGGTTGTCGGCAAGGTTGTCCTTGACGAAGAGAAGGCGGTGGCGCAGATGAATGCGGAAATGGCAGAAGCGCTGCAGGTGAAAAATGGTGATCAGGTACGCCTGATCGTGCAATAAAAGGACGGGAGAACATCATGACACAATGGATAGCAGGAAACTGGCAGGAAGGTAATGGCGAAGCGATGCAGTCACTGAACCCGTTTAGCGGTGAGGTGATCTGGCAGGGGAAAGGTGCAACTGCCGAGCAGGTCGAGCTAGCTGTAGCCAGTGCCCGTCAGGCTCTCCTGAGCTGGCGCAAAACGGCCTTTAATGAACGCCAGGCTATCGTTGAGCGTTTTGCCGAGCTGGTAAAAGAAAACAGCGAACATATTGCACGTACCATTGCAGAAGAAACCGGCAAGCCATTGTGGGAAACCCGAACTGAAGCCGGGGCGATGGTTGGCAAGATTGCCATTTCTCTTCGTGCTTACGATGAGCGTACCGGTCAAAAGCAAAAAGAAGTGGCTGGCAGCCAGGCGATTCTACGTCACCGCCCGCTGGGTGTCATGGCAGTGTTCGGTCCTTATAACTTTCCTGGCCATCTGCCGAACGGGCACATAGTGCCAGCGCTGCTGGCTGGTAATACCGTCGTTTTCAAACCGTCTGAGCTGACGCCGAAAACAGCCGAAGAAGCCATGAAGCTGTGGCAGCAGGCTGGTTTGCCTGACGGGGTGATCAACCTGGTTCAGGGGGCCCGTGCTACGGGTGAGGCCCTGGCCGGTTCTGCCGGGATTGACGGCTTGCTGTTTACCGGCAGCGCCAATACCGGTCATATTCTGCATCGCCAGTTTGCAGGTCAGCCGGGCAAGATGCTGGCGCTAGAGATGGGCGGCAACAACCCGATGGTTATCTCCGAAGACTATGGCGAGCTCGAAGCAACTGTCTACACTATTATTCAGTCAGCCTTTATCAGTGCCGGACAGCGCTGTACCTGTGCCCGCCGTCTGTACCTGCCGCAAGGTGAGAAGGGAGATGCATTGCTGAAGCGTCTGGTCGAGGCCACGTCTCAGCTTGTTATCGATGGCCCGTTTGCCGAGCCGCAGCCATTTATGGGGCCGCAAATCTCTGAAGCCGCGGCTGATGGCATTATACGTGCTCAGGCCAACTTGGTGAGCCTGGGAGGCGAGGTTTTGCTCGAAGCTAAACGCGGCCAGGGGGCGGTAGTGACGCCGGCTATCATCGAAGTGAGCAAGGTGGCAGATCTTCCGGATGAAGAATACTTCGGCCCGCTATTGCAGGTTGTCCGTTATCAGGGGCTAGAGCAGGCGGTAACGCTGGCCAATGATACCCGATACGGTCTGTCGGCCGGGCTGGTTTCTACCAGCGACGAAGAGTGGCAATACTTTATAGACCACATCCGTGCCGGGATTGTTAACCGCAACCGTCAGCTGACCGGTGCCAGCGGAGATGCACCATTTGGCGGACCGGGTGCATCCGGTAACCTACGACCGAGTGCATATTACGCTGCGGATTACTGCGCATATCCGATGGCATCGATGGAAGGTGAACAGACCGAGTTACCGGCTCAGCTGTCACCGGGTATCAAGCTGTAAACGCGAGAGAGCGGCATTAATCGACAAGGGGATAACATCATCATGGAAAGGGTTGAACAACTGTTTAATGCGCTGTGGCAAGATTATACCCAGCGCCTATGTCCGTCGGCAGGTCAGGTTCATGATCTGCTGGAGGAAGGTGAGCCCCTGCTCAATGATCATATTGCGCTGCGGACGTTTAACCTTCCGCAGGTCGGGCTTGACCGCCTGGCTGCGCCGTTTATTGCCATCGGCTATAAACCGTGCGGCAGGTACCACTTCGAGGCCAAGAAGCTCTATGCCGAGCACTTTGAGCACCCGAATCCGTTGGCACCTAAGGTTTTTATCAGTGAATTGATGGTGGGGCAGTTCTCGTCATTGCTGCAGGAGACGGTACGCGATCTGGTTAACCAGGTACCGGAAGTAGCAATGCATGATCCGGCGTTTCTTTACGGCGGGCGGTTATGGGATCTTGACTATGCGACCTATGAGCTGTTGTCGGCAGAAAGCGAATATGCCGGCTGGCTGGCGGCGCATGGCTTCGGTGCCAACCACTTTACTGTCAGCATCAATCAGCTGGAGCAGTTCACCGAGATACAGGAGGTGAACCACCTGCTACGTCACAACGGCTTTGTGATTAACGAGTCCGGTGGGGAAGTGAAGGGCAGTCCGGAGGTAATGTTGGAGCAGTCTTCAACAATGGCCGATCGGGTCCCTGTCAACTTTACCGATGGCGTACGCGAGGTGCCGGGTGGCTTCTATGAATTTGCCAAGCGCTATCCAACCGCTGATGGTGAATTGTACCGGGGGTTTGTCGAGGCATCGGCCGACAAGATATTCGAAAGTACCAATCAGTAATTAAGCTAAGCACTAAATCCACGGCTGCCATAGGTAGCCGTGGATTTTTTATATCTTAACCGAATTGTTAGTGCTGGCTGTCCAGCGGTGGTACCCATGGGGTCTCATTGCCCTGATGGCGGCTGGTGGAGTCAAACGTTGTCTGCTGTTCCAGATAATGGCGTGGGCCACTGAAGCCTGTCAGCTCGACCGTCGTTGGCAGTGTCTGGATCACGGCAGGGTGGGTGTTGCCGGCATTCGGTGCAAAGCGTTCAATATCCATATAATTGCGTTCCGTATTTTTTCGATCGCTCTCTGGCACCAATTCCGTTGCTGGGCCAGAGTGTTCACAATGCATATATGCACAATGTAGCACTGGTGGTGGGGATCGCAAGAGTAACAATAGTGAGCGCTGTAGCAAATTATGTCTGAAGCCATTACATTGATGTCCGGCGGGTATACGTCGGACACAAAAAAAGCCGCATGATGCGGCTTTTTATCGTTTTGCTTTCCGGGTACCGGGTTTAGCGAGTACCGTAAACTACAATCGTTTTACCGTGTGCGGAAATGAGGTTCTGCTCTTCCAGCATCTTCAGGATACGACCGACAGTTTCACGTGAACAACCGACGATCTGGCCGATTTCCTGACGCGTGATCTTGATCTGCATACCGTCTGGGTGAGTCATCGCATCAGGCTGCTTCGCAAGGTTCAGCAGTGTCTGGGCGATACGACCTGTAACATCCAAGAATGCAAGATCACCTACTTTCTGGCTGGTCACCTGCAGGCGGCTTGCCATCTGAGCAGATAGGCGCATCAGAATATCTGGGTTTACCTGAATTAGCTGGCGGAATTTCTTGAAAGAAATCTCGGCGACTTCACAAGGTGTCTTCGCACGAACCCAAGCTGTACGCTCCTGACCTTCTTCGAACAGGCCTAGTTCACCGATGAAGTCACCCTGGTTTAGGTAAGACAGGATCATTTCCTTGCCTTCTTCATCCTTGATCAATACGGCAACAGAACCCTTGACGATGTAGTAGAGCGTTTCTGCTTTCTCGCCCGCATGAATCAAAGTGCTCTTTGATGGGTACTTATGAATGTGGCAATGGGAAAGAAACCACTCTAGAGTTGGATCTGTTTGAGGTTTACCTGGAACCATATTACTAACTTCCTCTGCGTTTGTTGCCCAACAACGACATCCCTATAATTTGAGGCTGGGCCTAACAATAAAATTGCTCGCCGTCTAGGATATGCAGTCAACCGCTGGGCTGCAAGCTCACGTGAATAATTAGTTCAGAGTTTATCTTTTTTCGGCGCGTATTTCTTGATATTGATCTATCTGAAATAGGCATTTTGTAGTCATAAGTGTGCACATGATCACACCGTTGTGAGTTAGTGCCAAATCCCCCTGTTTGAAGTAAGGAGAAAGCAATGCAATCACGCGTGAAATGGGTTGAAGAGATGACCTTCCTGGGCCAGTCAAATTCCGGTCACAGTGTTGTTATGGACGGCAATGGTGGCGAAAAAGCGCCGAGTCCGATGGAAATGGTGCTGATGGCTGCGGGAGGGTGTAGCTCGGTGGATGTTGTCGACGGATTAAAGTCTGCCGATCAGAAAATCACAGCCTGTGAAGCCCAGATCTCCTCCGAGCGTCGCGAGCAGGCACCGCGCATTTTTACTTCGGCAAACCTGCATTTTGTCGTTACCGGTCATGATCTGGACGAGGCGCTGGTGGCAAAAGTCGTGGCCGATTCGCTGCAGAAGTATTGCTCGGTTTGCCTGATGCTGGGCGAGGGCGTAGAAATGACCCACTCCTACGAAGTCGTGAAGGCATAAGCGTAGTGTTATGAGAGGCGAGTATCGAGTAAGAGCGGAAAGTATACCTCTCGCACCTCGTTACTCGACTCTTTTTATTGACCTCTGTCATTATCCTATTTTTCCCGTTTCTATCAGCTGCTGGATCAGTGGTCGCATGATCAGCTCCATGGCAAAGCTCATTTTTCCGCCCGGTACCACCAGGGTATTGTGACGCGACATAAACGATCCTTGGATCATCGACAGCAGGTAGGGGAAGTCGACATTTTTGATCCCGCGAAAACGGATCACCACGAAGCTCTCGTCCAGGCTGGGAATCGCCTTGGCACTGAGCGGGTTGGAGGTATCAACCGTCGGTACCCGTTGAAAGTTGATATGGGTACGGGAAAACTGCGGGGTAATGTAGTTGAGGTAGTCGTCCATAGAGCGAACGATCGACTCCATGACGGCTTCACGGGAGTGTCCGCGATCCCGCGTATCCCGGACGATCTTCTGGATCCACTCCAGGTTCACAATCGGTACCATGCCGATGAGCAGATCAACATGCTGGGCGACATTGATCTCGCCGTCGACGACCCCGCCGTGCAGCCCTTCGTAGAACAGGACATCGGTATTTTCCGGCAGATCCTGCCACGGGGTGAAAGAGCCTGGCATCTGGTTGTAGGGAACGGCCTCGTCAAAGGTGTGCAGATAGCGCCGGAACTGGCCGCTGCCGTCATCGCCGTATTGGCGGAAAAAGGTTTCTAGCTGGGCGAAGTCATTGGCCTGGGGGCCAAAGTAGCTGATATGGCGCCCCTGCTCTTTGGCCTTGCGAATTTCGACATCCATTTCCGGACGAGTAAAGCGGTGAAAGCTGTCTCCTTCCAGCCAAGCGGCGTTAATGCCCATCATATTGAACATTTTACGAAAAGCTTCAGAGGTGGTGGAGGTGCCAGCACCTGAAGACCCTGTTACTGCAATAATTGGATGTTTTGCAGACATGACAAACCCTGTCGTTAACATTAACGGAAAGAGTTATTAACAGGCTGGAGAGGGAAGGTCAAGCATAACTCGGGCTGCAAGGTGAAAAATGATACCGCGGCCCGGTATGGTTAACTGCTGTTGGTGCGGGTCAGGAGTGTAGATCCCGGCGCAGCTTGATGTCGACCGATTCGTGCAGCTCGGAAAAGACAATCACGGCATCACCTGAGGCTAGCTGCTGGCGAACATGTTGCACTTTTTGCTCCATGCTCAGTTCACTTTCACCATAGTCGGTACCTTCGCGCAGAACGAAGTGCTCGATGAGGTTTGTCAGGGTCTCCGGATCGATCTCTTTCCAGGGAATAATCATAGCGGTGTTATCATCATGTAAGACGGATAGCTGATTATATTGTTAATTTCATAAATTGTAGAGCGGTAATATGGCCCCGCAACAGAGCTCTCTAACAGATCTCAGTAACAGAGCCAGAGTACTCCCGCTTTTTTAGTCTGTGATTATTTTTTCAAACCATTCGGGGACGGTTTTTTCCAGCCAGAAGTCCGGGTTGCGCAGCGAACCGCTAACAAAACCTACGTGGCCACCGT
>NZ_JAKRFQ010000177.1 GCF_022347985.1 Photobacterium sp. OFAV2-7 | reverse complement strand
AGACTTTCCTGAATTGCAGCCTCAACCTCGGAATCGAGTGCCGATGTGGCCTCGTCGAGGATCAGGATAGGGGCATCTTTTAGCAGCACACGTGAAATAGCCACTCGCTGGCGCTGTCCACCAGAGAGTTTTACCCCGCGCTCACCTACTTGGGCATCGTAACCTGTGTTACCGTGGGGGTCGGTTAGCGTCGTAATAAACTCATGGGCGTGAGCCTTGCGTGTTGCAGCCAGAAGGTCCTCTTCTGTGGCATCCGGGTTGCTGTATAGGATATTGTCACGGATCGAGCGGTGTAACAGCGAGGTATCCTGAGTCACCATGCCGATTTGTCCGCGTAGCGAGTCTTGGGTGACGTCAGCAATGTTCTGGCCGTCGATTCGGATTGCACCGGACTCGACATCATAAAATCGCATCAGCAAGTTCACCATGGTCGACTTACCGGCACCTGAGCGGCCGACCAGCCCGACTTTTTCGCCGGGTTTAATGTTCAGGTTTAGTTTTTCGATAACCCCTTTTTCTTCACCGTAATGGAAGCTGACATCGTCAAACTGGATACCACCCTGATTGACGTCTAGTTTAGGCGCGTTGGGTTTATCTTCGATAGTAACCGGCTGGGCCAGGGTTTTCATTCCGTCGACTACAGTACCTATGTTCTCGAACAGGCCGCCGACTTCCCACATGATCCACTTGGACATGCCGTTAATACGCAATGCCAAACTGACCGCAATGGCGATTGCCCCGATGGTGATAGCGGAATCCATCCATAGCCAAATTGACAGACCGGCAATGGCGAAAACAAGGAGGTAGTTAATGGCTTCGACCGAGATATTGAACCCTGTTACCAGACGCATCTGGCGATAGACCGTATCCATGAATCCGCTCATACCCTGCTCGGCATACTCGGTTTCACGATTGGTATGGGAGAACAGCTTGACGGTTGAGATGTTGGTATAGCTGTCTACGATGCGGCCTGTCATCATTGAGCGCGCATCGGCCTGTTCGGTAGCAACATGTTTGAGCTTCGGCACATAACGCAACTGAATACCGATATAAGCGGCGAGCCAGAGCAGCATTGGCAGCATCAGACGATAATCTGACTGGCCAATCATTACGACCATTGAGGTGAAGTACACCGAGATATAGACCAGTACATCCAACAGCTTCATTACCGTTTCACGTACAGATAGTGCCGTCTGCATAACCTTGGTTGCAATACGGCCTGCAAATTCATCCTGGTAGAACGAGATACTCTGGCGTAACAGATAACGGTGAGCCATCCAGCGAATAGACATCGGGTAGTTGCCGAGCAAAGTCTGGTGCACGATCAGCGAGTGCAGGGTAATGAGCAGGGGAACAACAATCAGCACAAACAGGCCTATGGCCATCAACTTGCCGCCTTCTTCTGCCCAGAATGTATCCGGGTTGTGAGTTGCCAGCCAGTCAACCAATTGTCCCATAAACCCGAAAAGAGACACTTCGACTATCGCGATAAGGGCGCTAAGAATGGACATGGCGATAAGCGGGAGTTCAAACCCACGGGTGTAGTAGCGGCAAAACGCGAATAAACCATTGGGTGGCTGTTCGGGTTCATGCGGTGGAAATGCTGATGACAGCTTTTCAAATCGTTTGTACATAGAATGAAGTTTCCAGTCGAGCTTTATTGTTGAGGCTAAAGCCGGCCAAGCCGGTTGTTGCTGCTAGGGAAGGCGACGATATGGGTAATCGCAGCTTCAAAGGGTCTGGGTGATTAAAACAAATACAAAGTTACTTTATCAGAACTTGTCGTACAATAAACGCCCAGTAATAAAGCCCATTGTACATTTTGATAATGTTAGAATTAAGCCCTGATTCTATTTAATACTTGCCTGATTCTGCTTTATTGAGTCGAAGAAATGTTGGAGAACCCCCGCCATGAAGATTGAACTTATTACTGCAGAGCAGACATTGCCTGTTCGCCACCGGGTACTTTGGCCGGACAAATCGGTCGATTTCTGCCGGGTACCAGAAGATGAAGCAGGGATGCACTATGGGGCTTCCTTTGACGAAAAGCTGGTATGTGTCGCCTCGGTGTTTATTGACGGCCAGAACGCCAGGCTGAGGAAGTTTGCAACTTTGCATGAATACCAGGGAAAGGGGGTAGGAACGCTGGTTATCGAGCGGATTTTGACAGATCTGCAAACCCAAAATATGACTCGTTTCTGGTGTGATGCACGAGAGTCGGCCCGAGGGTTTTATCATCGCTTTGCGATGGAACCGTTTGGTGAGCGGTTTTATAAGGGCGATGTGCCTTATTTTAAAATGGCGGTCGATCTTGCATCTGGTGATATTGCTCCAGAACAGCGCCAAGATAAGGAATTAACTGCATAGCTTTAGCGTTACACTGCCCTTGTAATGACCGTTTCTTTTCGAGTAAGGGTTGTTCATTGAAAACATGACAGGCAAAGGATTTGACATGAAAGAAGCCCGGCAATTGGCATTGGATTTTAAGCCTCTGGTTGAACATGATTTTACGCTTGCAGAATGTCCCCGGTGGGATTGGCGTCATCAATCCTGGTTCTGGGTTGATATTGCCAATGGTGAGCTGTGGCGTTATCGCGATAACCAACTGGCCGTGAGGCGTTGGGATGAACCGCTTGGCTGTGTGGCGATGTGGCAGGAAGAAGGTTACGTGCTTGCAACGAAATCAGGTGTTTATCTATTAACGGACTGGAATGCAGATAGGCAACTGATAGCCCTACTGGTTAAGACACATCCCCGTATGCGTTTCAATGATGGCAGGGCAGCACCCGGAGGGCGTTTTATCGCCGGTACCCGAAACGGGGCAAAAGTCGGCGATAAAGGACAGTTTTACCAGCTGACTGGCGAAGATCAGTTGGCTGCCATGCCGATGTATGCATGGACTTGTAACGGTTTGGCTTTTTCTCCTTGTGGCAAGATTCTCTATTGGGCGGATACCGGATCCAGTGTGATCTACCGAACTGACTATGATCCTGCTACCGGAGCCTATGGTGAGAGTGAGGAATTTGCTGACCTGTCAGTTTTTGAAGGTAGGCCGGATGGTGCCTGCGTGGATAGCCTCGGTGGATACTGGGTTGCGATGTATGCAGGCAAGTCTGTTTTGCGGATCAATACCGAAGGCCAGGTAACGCATGTGGTTCCCGTTCCGGCTGATAACCCGACGATGGTTGCGCTCGGCGGTGAGCAGGGAAATCAGCTGGTGGTGACCAGTGCTGCCAGTGACTCTGATACCGGTGTGGTGTTGACAGCCAGTGTCGAGTGGCAGGGAATAGAAGAACCGCTGGTGACCGTTATCTAGTTGTTTTTACTGAAAGCATTTATCGATTTTAAGCAAAGAAAGGACTTTTCAGCATGGCGAACTACTTGGACGTTGCAGCGAATATCATTGTGATTTGGGTGCTGGCAGCGATAACTCCCGGTGCCAATGTGTTGCTGACGATGAACACGGCATTGCGATTTAAGCGTCGGTTAGCCATCTGGTCGGCATTTGGTGTGAGTATCGCTGTGATGCTGTGGGCAGCGCTGGGGGCGTCCGGGTTATTAATTGTGCTCAAGACATTTCCCTGGTTGTTTACCGTGATGAAGATTACGGGCGGTATGTATCTGCTCTATCTCGGGGTCACACGAATCATTGCGACCAGAAGACAGAACGGGAAAGGGTTGGAGGTAAGCCAGACCCTCACCCCGCTAAAGCCAGTACAGTTATTTCGGCTATCGTTTGTGACTAGTATGATAAATCCCAAGACCGGGCTGTTTGTGGTCAGTTTGTTCTCGGTAGCGATGCCTGCAACGATGACGACAGAATTGACCCTGATGAGTATGGCCCTAATGGGCGGGATCACGCTTGTCTGGCACCTGTTTCTGGTGACTGTTTTTTCTAGACCGTCTGCCCAGCAGTTCTATCGCCGGGCTTCAAATATGATCGATTACCTGACCGGGGGACTGTTTACTCTCTTCGGGATAAAAGTGATGGCGAGCTAATGCTACAGTCCATGATAACCATCTGAAGAAATAAACAGCCAGCCCTCATCATTGAGGGTTGGCTGTTTTAGGCAGGGATTGATTGGGTGTGTACTGTTGGCTTTTATGCTGTTGGTGGCTTTAGAGCGCAGTACGTTTGTACTTCAGGTATTCAGGCTCCCAGAAGGTTGTATCTATTTTTTCTAGCAGTTGCTCGTCACTGCGTTTCGGTGCCTTGTTTTGCTCTACTGCCTTCTTGGCGACGGCCAGGGCAATGTGACGAGATACCTGTTGAATCGCTTCCAATGGTGGCAGAAGGGCACTGTGTCCGTTTTGGGCTAACGGCGAACATTCAGCCAGCGCCCGGCTGCTTTCCATCAGCATTTCGTCGGTGACTCGGCTTGCTCCGCTGGCCAGAACGCCAAGACCTATCCCCGGGAAAATATAGCTATTGTTGCACTGGGCGATAGGGTAGTTCTTACCGTCAAACAGAACCGGGTCGAACGGACTGCCGGTCGCAATAAGCGCATTACCTTCTGTCCAGCGGATAATGTCTGACGGTGTGGCTTCAACGCGGCTGGTCGGGTTGGAAAGGGGCAGTACAATAGGGCGTTTGCAGTGGGCATGCATCTCGGTGATCACTTCCTGGCTGAATAACCCGGGTACGCCTGATACTCCGATCAGTACAGTCGGCTTGGCATTGCTGATCACATCCATTAGTGAAATGCTGTCGGTGTCATTCCACTTATCAACCGTAGCACTCTTCTGTGCCAGTTTTTGCTGGAAACTGAGCAGGTTTTGCATGTTGTCGGTGAGCAGTCCCCAGCGGTCAACCATGAAGATCCGCTCACGGGCTTCATCATCGCTCAGGCCTTCGGAGACCATCTGGGCCACAATGGCTTCGGCAATACCACATCCGGCAGAACCGGCACCGACAAAGGTGACACGCTGTTCAGATAGCTTGGAATTTGCGGCTTTACAGGCTGCAAGCAGGCTACCGACGGTCACTGCTGCCGTCCCCTGGATATCATCGTTAAAACAGCAGACTTTGTCCTTATAACGATTAAGCAAAGGCATGGCGTTCTTTTGGGCGAAATCCTCGAACTGGATCAGGGCATTTGGCCAGCGGCTTCTCACTGCCTGGATCACCTCTTCGACAAAGTCGTCATATTCCTGTCCGGTGATACGGGGATGGCGCCAGCCCATGTACATAGGATCGGATAGTCGCTGAGTGTTATTGGTACCGACATCCAGAACAATCGGTAATGTGTTGGCTGGATTGATGCCGCCACAGGCGGTATAGAGTGCCAGTTTGCCGATTGGAATGCCCATACCGCCGATCCCCTGATCGCCAAGACCGAGGATCCTTTCGCCGTCAGTGATCACAATGATTTTCACATCTTGGCGCGCGGCGTTATTGAGAATATCCACCATACTGCCGCGATCGGGGTAGGCGAGGAACAGCCCACGGCCGCGGCGGTAAATGTTCGAGAACTTCTCGCAGGCAGCACCGACGGTCGGGGTATAGATGATCGGCATCATCTCTTCGATATGATTGACGATCAATCGGTAGTAAAGGGTTTCGTTAGTATCCTGGATATTGCGCAGGTAGATGTGCTTATCCAGATCATTTTTGAACGTCTGGTATTGGCTGTATGCCCGCTCTTCCTGCTCGGTAATGGATTCAATCGTTGCCGGTAGCAGCCCAGTCAGGCTGAAGTTCTGCCTTTCCTCTGGCGAAAAGGCGCTTCCTTTGTTAAGCAGTGCATTTTCGAGCAAGGCTGGACCGGCATAAGGGAGGTATAGCGTTTTATTGTTTTCGTACATGTTGCAATGAATCCTATTGTTTTAAAGCAAGGGCTGTTAAAAACAGCCCTTGCAGTGATAACCAGCAGTGAAGGGGGGGGTTAGGCTGTTTCTTCGACGGGAATTAACTCCTCTCCAGCCTCTTCCGGTGCGTCGGAAACTTTATCAATTAGCAGGGCAATGACACCGTCGCCAGTGACATTACAGGCAGTGCCGAAGCTGTCTTGCGCCAGATGAAGAACAATTTGCAGGGCAATCATTTCTTCAGTGAAACCCAGCATAGAGCCGAGCAGGCCGACAGAGGCCATTACAGCACCGCCCGGCGCTCCTGGTGCTGCCACCATAGTGATACCAAGCATGGCAATAAACGGCAGGGCCTCAAGCAGGCTAGGAACCGGACCTGCACCGGTCATGATAATGACGGCAACTGCAACACTGGCGATACTGATCACCGAGCCTGACATGTGGATGTTGGCACACAGTGGAACAACGAAGTTGGCAATAGAGTTCGAGACGCCATTACGCTTGGTTTGTTGCAAGGTAACCGGCACTGTTGCAGCCGAAGACATTGTTCCGACAGCAGTAAAGTACGCAGGCATCATGGTACGCAGGATGGTCAGCGGTGACTTTTTCAGAGCCACGCCAGCGGTGACGAACTGGAAGCTCAACCAGAACCAGTGCATGGCGACAACAGCAAGCAGCACCAGGCTGAATGTTTTCAGTGTGGCAAATACCGTGCCCTTGATGGTCATGTCGGCAAAGACACCAGCAATATAGAAGGGTAGCGCTGGGATCATGACTTTATTAAGGAATAACTCGATGATATCGCGGCCCTGATCACTGAGCTTTCTTAGTTGCTCGGCACCGGTATTGGAGATCCCAAGGCCAAAAATAAAGGCAATGCTGAGTGCCGTCATAATGTTCATGACTGGCGGGATCTGAAGCGCTAGAAATGGGGAAAGAACAGTTTCGGCTTCTGGGAGCTCACCGGCACCGCTTAGCAAAGCAGGGAACAGGCTCTTTGCCACCATATAAGCAATAATACCTGCGCCTAAGGTGGATAAATAAGCCAGACCAACGGTCTTGCCCAGTAATTTGCCTGAGTTTTTCGGCAGGCTGGCAATGCCGCTGGTAACATAGAAGAGGATTAATAACGGGATGGTAAATTTGATTAGCTGACTAACCAAATATTTAACTGTTATCAGTGCTTGAACGATTATTTCTGGGGCAAACATCCCCATGAGTATGCCTATTAATATTCCACACAATAACTTAATGATTAAGTTCATATTATTGACCTTTAATTTATTAGGATACGGGTTTCTTATAATAATTTGATGGTTTGTTTCTTATTGAATTAAACGATAGATATACGTGTGCCTATCTTGTTATTTATTTTGTTAATACTAAGGGTGAATAATTATTTTTTGATGTTGCATCTGGATGGTAT
>NZ_JAKRFQ010000176.1 GCF_022347985.1 Photobacterium sp. OFAV2-7 | reverse complement strand
CCAAAATAAAACTTGGCCAGATCTTCAAACTTGGCCTGCTGCTTCATGGCCAGCAAATAACGGGCTTCTTCCGTTCGGCCTCCGGCAATATCCTGCGCAGCAGTAATCCGGCCGCCGGTGAAAATTGGCCAGACCGCCCGAATAGAAGAGGTAAAGACATCGCGCTCTGTCAGCTGTGAAGTAAACAGCTGATCCAGCATCGCAGGATTGATGTGAAACTGTTGCCCCAGAGCAGCAACAATCCCGCCAGCCTCATCGGACATACTCTCAATTAAGTCCGATGGCTTAACCTCCACAGGCTTATCCAGTCGAGTATATTTAGCTGTCGCTGAAATTTGGGGAAAATACAAATCGCTCGCCGCATCCTGGAGATGTCTGGCACGATCGACATTCGCCCGTTCAGCAGCCAGACCATCATTAGTGGTAACCACTGCTTGCCAGGCGTCAATAAAGCTCACCGCCTGCTGGTCGGCCTGGGCAACACTGTCAGTCATTGGTTCTGAGACAGGTGCTGATACATAGCTACCGGCAAAAACACGACCAAAAGGCATCGTCAACAAAGCGGCGCAACACGTCATCGCCACAATAGGCTTTATTCTCATTATTTTTTCCATTAAGCCTTGGTACTTATCAGGGGTGATAATTCTAGAGCAATAACTCTAAAACTCAACCTAAGGGTAGACGCTAACTTTCCACTTCACAAAATGTAAAAGCTCGGGGCTAAGTGATAGGCTGCATTTTCTTTTGGCGACACGATACTTCGCAGTTGTTTTAACCCTCTGTTTTAACGTGCTGTTTTGGCTATTTTTGAAAACAATAGATAGAAGAGAATAATTGTTAACGAATACTGGCAGGGAAATAAGAAGGGCTGAAAAAAGAGAAAAAAAAGCGAGCACCAGCCCGCTTGCATAAATAAAGCCTAATCAAGCAACATCCATATTGCTGAGAACCATTACGCGAGTAAGGATATCATTCGGTAAAATTACAACACACCATTCTGTATATGGATTGTGAGATAGTTCTCAAACTTAGTTTGCTATATGACAAGGCCAGTATGATTTAAGCAAAAAAAAGCCCGGATGCATGCATCACGGGCCAGAGGGTCATAACGTTGTTCAGTGCTTTAACACATTCTTTTATTAGCTTTATTTTCTATATGAACAGCTCAAAGATACTGCTCCACTTTATTCCTAGCCTATTTTCAACACCAACCTTAGTTCCAAGCCTGTGACAGAGGGGCAAACGCAGTTGGTATGACGTTGTTGGTATTTCGCTTTCTACTGACGCTGCAAAAATGGCTCTAGAGCCGTAAATAGCTGGTCAATTTCTTCCTCGGTATTGTAATGCATCAATCCGATGCGAATTACACCACCATCATCAAGAATTCCAAGTTGCTTACACAACCCCAGCGCATAAAAATGCCCGTTCCAGACGCACATATGTTGCTTACCCAGATGAACAGCCACATCACCCGGCGTCACACCGCCGATACGAATAGCAAAGGTTGGCGTTCGTTCTCGAAGCCGCTGTTGATCATTAATACCGTATAGCGTGATATTGCTGTACTGTGATAAACGCTGCAGAAAGTGCTCACTCAGGGATACTTCGTGCTGCTGATATAACGCATAACTTTGTTGCAAACGCTGGCGCAGACTTGCTCCCTCATCTCCCCACTGAGCTAAATACTCAACGGCAGCCACTAAACCAGCCAACGCTTCAAAGCTCTGGGTCCCGGTTTCAAACCGTCCGGGTCCCTCATCAGTCGCAGGTTCGACCTTGTAAGGACGAAGTGTCTGTAACCATTGCGGGGCGATATAGGCAATGCCCACATGTGGGCCGAAAAACTTATAGGCCGAGCAAGCCAGGAAGTCACAACCTAACGACTGGACATCAACCAAGGCATGTGGCGCATAATGAACCGCATCGACATAAACCTGTGCCCCAACCTGATGTGCCGCCTCAACAATACGTTTTACATCCACCAGCGATCCGGTGGTGTTCGAAGCGTAAGTCACTGCGACCAGACGCGTTTTAGCATTAAGCAATGACAGGAGGTGATCAATATCAAGGGTACAATCTGCCTCATTCACCTTTACCTGATGAACAATAGCCCCTTTGTCTTCGGCTGCCTGCTGCCAGCTAGATACATTCGAGTAATGATCCAATGCCGTAACGATGACTTCATCACCGGCCTGCCAGTCTCGGCTAATTGCCCGGCTGAGCTGAAAAGTCAGCGAAGTCATATTGGCCCCGAAGACAATGTTGCTTGCAGAAGGCGCACCCAGCAATGCCTGCGCTGATGCCCGCGCTTTTTCGACCACAGAAACCGTTTCGGCACTGGAGAAAAACGCGCCGCCCAAATTCGAGTTGAAGCGTCCCAGGTAGTCTGTCATTGCGTCTAGTACCGTCGAGGGCACCTGCGATCCACCCGGGCCGTCAAAAAAGAACACCGGCTGGTTTTCAACGGTTTGGTTCAAGGCCGGAAAACTCCGGCGAATGGCTTCAGGCGTGAACGACATGCGTTGGCTCCTTTGCGGTCAGAACAAATAGATCCAGGAATCCCTGCTCATCTTTCTTAACTGCCTTAATCGGACGCGCATTGTGCCAGAGCTGACTATCGTCCAGTATGGCAACCTCACCCTGCTTCAGTGCCATACTCAAAAATGGCAGCTCATGTTGCTCCCTGTACACCAGAAACTCTCCACCTTCGATATTATGGCGACCAATCCCAATCACAGCCAGGTGATCAAAGCCGTCCTGATGAACCCCTTCAGGTGCCACAAGGGTTTCTTCCTCAATCGCTGAAATACGGATCTGATGGATTTCAATTTCCTGCTCGTCATCCAGGGCATTGGCTTGCTTGAAGACTTCGCACATTTCACGCAAACCATCACTACGCAGAATAGATTCTTCCAGTGTCTCGAAGCTACGGCTGACATTCCCCTGAAACGTATTGATATCCCCGGACTGAACAAAATGCCGCGCAGCCAGATGCTCAACGTTACCCTGCTTTAGCTTTACCACCGAATAGCGTCGTAGGCGGTATTGACCATCGGCGTGATCGGTTTGCGGCAAGAAATCAAATGAAGGCGAAAGATCGTTAACAGCCTGTCCGCTTAGTTGAGTCAGCTGAAGTGTACGCTCTAACGAAGTGTGCATCGGTTTGCTCCTAATCCCTATTTCTGAGTCCCTGTTCACAGCATCTGTCCTGACCTTGTCCAAAGCCAGTCCAGCGCCATGCTCAGCATTGTTGTTCAAAATTGCCGGTCACAGCCCTACTGCACCTCATGGCGCATTACAACGGGCACCAAAGCCATTAACAATTGAATTACATTTAGGATTAAACAAAAACCTGGCATTGCCAATAGCTAGCAATTTAAATTTCGCCAAAAGCAACAAATACAAAACTTATAACCACACATGAACAAATAACCAGCTCATAACACCAAACCAGAAAGATAGAGATACAAAAAAGCAGTCAAGTCTTCTAACCATGAGATTAAAGTATTGATATACTTATATTTATTGCCATTCTTTCTCACTTATATCGCACTTCCATAGCAGCATAAAATGCTGTTTGTGATTCAAAGCTCAAATTTGAAAATCGTATTTATAAGCTCAAACGGATAAAAATACCAAGGCAGGCAACAGCAATTCTCGCCATTGCCTGTATAGGGCTTTATCGATATGCGGGCGGCTCAACCGAGCGGTATTCATTACCGGATTTTTTATAGAACGTATTATTAATGATGGCGTATGAAACCCCGGCGATCACAGCAAAGGTCGCAATTTCCGGCAGTCGGGACTCATGGTATGAATGGTGGTGGTGTTCGTTGACAACGATAACCTCACGATGGCGGTTGTCGTGATGATGGCCACCATGGTGGCAGTGTTTGCGGTGTTTGTGATAATGCTTGTGGTGGTGTTTGTGATGATGTTTATGATGGTGCTTTTTGGCTAAAGCTGCTGAAGGAAGTAATGCTACACAAAGCGCAAGAAAACATGGAGTTAAGTGTTTCATATATTCACTATAATTATATATTTATTTCTCTACAGCATACGTTTATCATTGACCGAAATGTCAGCGCAGAGTTAGCCTTCTGTCAAAAATACACTGTTTTATAGAGTTCGTGAATGTCAGTTCCAGTCGGATTAGGCTGCCCGCATTATGCTATTGCGGCCTATATTGAAAATCGCCCAAGCATGTTGAACTATCCATCACTGAACCAGTTAACAGCTGTTGGAACAGGTGAAGTTCAAGCTATCGGCCAAGCCTGTGGCAACGGCTGGCGCAAGGTTTTCAACGTGTATGCCAAGCTCATCTTCGAACTGGATACCGCCTACTTCCCGTATGCCAAGTCAGCCTCCACCTGGCAGGCTTATCGTGACCAGTACCTTCTGCAATCCGATAGCCACACCTCGCTAATGTTTAGCCCGCCAATTCTGGTGGTGCAAAGAGAACTTCAGCACCAACCGCACCCTACTGTCCATATCATTATGGGAAGAACCTATGCCAAGCGGTTAATCGCTGATGGCAAGCTGACCTGTCCGATGCAATGGCTCGATAACGAGTTTGCGATTAATACAGAGCATCGGGTGATAGTGTGCCCTTACTTTGACTATCGACAATTATCCAATATCAAGATTCAATATCTCGCCAAGCTGATGAAATCTCTTGTCGCTTAACGCACCCTTTGAGTCTGCTAGCCAGAAAGAACCCAATGCATAGCTACTGGTTGCTAATGAGGATCAAGCCAGATGTATTATCCTTATTACAATTCCATTGATTGCTATAAATGCTAACGGAACAATATACCCAAGCTACTGCATTTTGATAGTTTTCCATTGGGCAAATACTTGAGCAACGGGAAGTGTCGTGTATGCAGATCAACCTGGCGCCTCTTATCTTTGAACTATGCGCTATCGTTATCAGCGCCGCTATTCTTGGCACACTGTTTCTTTACGCCCGTCAACCGATCATCCTGGCTTATATCGCCGCAGGCATGCTCATCGGCCCCAATGGCCTGCAGGTTATTCGGGATGCCGAGCATATTACTCAGATAGGCAATCTTGGCGTTATCTTATTGTTATTCTTGATTGGGCTGAACTTACAGCCCAAAAAGCTGATCCAGCTATTCAAAGAAAGCTCCATTATCACCCTGGGCACCTGTAGTTTTTTCTTTTTGGGCGCCCTGCTCTTTGCTCTCGCGATCCAGCTTCCGATGCAGGATGCCCTGATCATTGCCGCTGCCCTGATGTTTTCCAGTACGGTCATCGGCTTGAAGCTGATCCCCACCACTACCCTACATCACAAACACATGGGCGAAGTGATGACCAGTATTTTGCTGGTGCAGGATATCATCGCAATCACTGTGATCATTTTCCTCAATATTGGCGGCGGCAATGCCATGCTCGTGGCCTTTATAATGATGCTGCTCAAGTTCGTAGCACTCTGCTCTCTGGCGTTTCTCGGTGTGCGCTACATGATCCTGCCGTTATTTCAGCGTTTCGACGTGATCCAGGAATACAGTTTCGTGACAACTCTTGCCTGGTGCTTTTTCTGGGCCGAACTCAGCCACCAGGTCGGGCTTTCGTATGAAAGCGGCGCATTCATTGCAGGAATTTCAATTGCCGTTAGCCGTGTCTCGCAGGCAATCTCTGTTCACCTCAAGCCTCTGCGAGAGTTCTTCCTGATTCTGTTCTTTTTTGCTATCGGGGCGAGAATGGATCTGGCGGGGAGTAACATCTACAGCTTGCTCGGTATCCTGTTCGGCATCATTCTTGTAGTCATCAAAGCCTGGGGCTTTACACTAGCCTTGGCATTAGCGCACGAAAAGCCCAGCATGACCCGCGAACTGGGTGCCAGGCTCAGCCAGGCCAGCGAGTTCTCATTTCTTGTCGTCTATGCAGCAATGAATGCCGAACTACTTTCCGTCGAAGCCAGCATGTTTATCCAGACAGCAACCATGACAACCTTCATTATCTCTACGTATTGGGTTGTCAGGCGCTACCCAACACCAATTTCGATATCCAGTAACCTGCGCCAGGACTGACAACCATCCCCTCTACAGATTTGACTGATACTGGTTTAATCACCCGCACCGACAAACG
The DNA here is from genome assembly GCF_022347985.1 of Photobacterium sp. OFAV2-7. Classification (GTDB taxonomy): domain Bacteria; phylum Pseudomonadota; class Gammaproteobacteria; order Enterobacterales; family Vibrionaceae; genus Photobacterium. Next base: position 1,148 of record NZ_JAKRFQ010000176.1, on the reverse strand, counting down.
GATAAGAGACAGTTACCGTAATTTGTTCGGCAGAAACTGACATGATCACGGTTCTGTCATATTTTTTCTGCTCGTCAGTTGAGTCCCCGGACGATAGCCACTGCTCAATATTCTGCTCCCCCTGGCGATAGGCACGGTTGAACGCCCCCTTGTCGAGAAACAGATATTCTCTTGGTACCGTAAAATCGTACCGGTTAGCCAGAACGAACATCTGATCGTCCAATGTCTGCCGGTCAAGGAGCTGTATACCCGCCAGCACATCGAGGGTTTCATCGTTTACATTCAGGTGCGCAAATACCAGGCCTTTGCGCCTTAGCCCCGCAAGTACAGTGTTGTAACTGGCAGCATTCAGCGGCGTGGTGTATTCCACAGAAAGCGCTTTTTGCTCTGCCATAAAGACAACCAGCAGCTCTTCGTCGACATCAAATACCTTTAACTGATCAAAACAATAGGCCAATTTACCACTATACAAATCAGAGCAATCAAATGCGCCGGGCAAGGAGCGAATATCCTCGGCCTTGTCGTTCAGATAAAAATCATCGAGCAAGCGCAAACCAGACGCACTGGCAGACAACGGCAAGGCCACTACAAGCAACAGTAAAGCTAAAGAGCAAAATATACGTTTAGCAGGAAGGCAGAAAGATACAGAAGACACGTTAAGCTCCATAAAAAAGATGCAGCCTAGTTGTACTCCTTGATGCGTAAGACATCAATACAGAATAAGAAAATCTATAGAGAAAAAAACGGTGGAAAAAGGCAAAAAAAAAACTGTAACCCCAAGCCTCAAGGAGTTACAGCGAACTACAGTCAGCATTAACGTAGTAAAAAGTTCGGGCAGTATGGCTACCACCCGGAGCGGTTACGTACATTCATTCTGGTTAACATCTGTTTATTGTTATCGTTTTGGTTATCGCCCTGTGGTTAGAGCACTTTGGTTAGAAGACTTTGGTAAAGACCTACCTTTACATCGACCAGATAAAGAATATCTGTGACTTCATTCGGATTATGATGCCGCGTATCACATCGAGAAAAGCCAGGAATGGAATTGGTTTTTCTGCACTGATCCAGGCCAGGCCTACCGAGCCGACCGGTATGTCATAACCGTCATGTTCATCAAGCTTGAGCCTGACAAAATGATGCTTGTTCAT
>NZ_JAKRFQ010000175.1 GCF_022347985.1 Photobacterium sp. OFAV2-7 | reverse complement strand
CAGTGTGGTTAGCCAGATCCCTTTCAACCCCGAGGTATCAGTCAAAGCCCAGCTCACAGCGATGGCGCGCAAAAAAGTTGAGATCCTGTGTTGTCCACACTTCATCTCGCTAGCCAGAATGGTGCTATCTGAATGTATGCGCTCAAGTGACTCCGCCACACTCATGTTGGAAAAGGTACAAAACCTAGAAGGCCAGCATGGACTGACCAAATGGATCGAAGAAGGAATTGCAGCAGGAAATCTTGATATCGAATATCCGGAAGTTGCAGCAGAACAGTTTACCGCGGCCCTGAAATCCACAATCTTCTGGCCGCAGATTCTTGTTCACCTGCCCCCTGCCAGCCAGCATGAACGGGAAATTGCAATCGAAATGGCCGTGGCACAGTTTCTTAGTGCCTACCTCAAAGACGAATAACCCGCCGATATAAATAACCAGTTCAGCAATGAGCTGGTTATTTTATAAAAAAAGCAACACTTACTGGAAAAAAGGCATAACCGAACAAACTCGAAACAATTAACTCATATTTCGAAAATCACCATTGAATATTACTGAAATGAAAACTTTCAATAAAATATTCACTAATGAATATTCGATATAATTCTTAATTACAAAAAACATATCCTTATATAATGTATGAGTATATGAGAATTCATCTATCTTCGAATATTTGATCTGCTTTCAACTTCTTTTGATGAATATGTAGATATGCTCCCAGATTATGGGAATTGCGTGCTGTATCCTCGGCACAAAACCGATATTGAATAAATGCTCACTTGGCATTACAGACTCAGTTGTCATCGACTCCATGATCGGATTTAGCATTACTGCTATCCCCCTGATCATCAATGAAAACTCATACCTCTAACCTATATCGTTATCTCTTAAGACCCTACCTAGCTTTCTTAAGGAATAGCCATTCAACCAGGTCATCAGAAGGAGTGTAAGCTTGAAGCTCACAATTAGAAACAAGGCAATACTAGCTACAGTAACTGCAGCTTTAGTGATCATCACTGCGATGGGTGCGTATTCCTTTAATTCAAGCTGGAACATTCTTATCGATAAAACGTTCCAGCGCGAATTACCCGCAGTATTAGGCGAAGTAAGCAATGATTTAAATGCTCAGCTCAATGTCCCCGTCACTGCTTCACAAGTACTCGCCTTATCCCCTTTATTTATTCACTACTCCAGCGACACCTCAAAACAAGAAATATCCACATACCTTTCCGACGTTAGAACAGAATTTAATGCTATTACCTCTTATTTTATTTCCGCCGACGACTATACCTACTATACGCCGGCCGGTATTTTGAAAACCATGAGTGATACAGCCCCTGGCGATCAGTGGTTTCACCAGTTTATGAAATCTAACAAGCCGTTCGAGCTATCTATTGATACCGAAGGAGCCACAGGTATTCCAACCATGTTCGTTAACTATGCGGTAATGAATAATGGTCGGCGAATCGGTGTTGCCGGTATCGGACTCACCCTCGACAAGGTTACCGAGCTTATTAGCCAATTTCGTATCGGTGATAGCGGCATTGTTTTTCTGGCCGATGATCAGGGCATTATCAAAGTACACCCACAAAAGCAGCTGGTTGGACAATCTCTGTCTACATTGGGAATACACGAGTTTAGTGCCTTGCTGGGTACCGAGAAATCCACCGTCCGCGAGATGGACATTGCCGGTAGCCCGCAGATTATCGGTGGCAAAGCGCTGCCGGGCATAGGCTGGACACTGATCACCCAAGTGCCGAGGCAAGAAGTCCTGGCTTATCTCAACAGCTTTAGCTTCAATATGATCATCATGGGGCTGGTCATTGCTGTTATCTTTATTCCTCTGTCTGCCTGGTCGATCAACCGACTGCTATCGCCTTTCGTACATGTTGCCCAACTACTGGAAAATATTGGCAAAGGGGGTGGCGATTTAACCCAGCGGCTCGATGATTCACGCTATGACGAAGTCGGCCAAATTGCCCGGGGATATAACCAGTTCGTTCAGTATCTGAGTCAACTGCTTCAGAGTGTGTCTGATACCGGCAAGGAAATATCATCTTCCATTGAGAATGTCGACCAGCTAGCCCGCTCAATGGAGCAGGAAATCAAGCAGCAAACCAGCAAAATTGAACAAGTTGCCACCGCAATACATGAGATGGGAGCCAGCTCAGACGAAATCGCCCAAAGTGCCGACGGTGCTGCCACCAGTGCCGCTTCAGCCTCCGAGGCGATTACGACAGGCCATCAGTCAGTTACCGCCACCTATGAAAGCGTCGAAAATATGAACAAGCAGCTGAGCGATACCGATGTGGTCGTGGCGCAGCTCGCGCAGGATGCCAACTCTATCGACACCGTGCTGGATGTGATTAGCGGCGTTTCCGAACAGACCAACTTGCTGGCACTCAATGCCGCCATTGAGGCCGCCCGGGCCGGCGAGCAGGGACGCGGCTTTGCTGTTGTTGCCGACGAGGTCAGAACCCTGGCCTCCAGAAGCCAGAGCTCGACAGAAGAGATCCGCGTTATTATTGATAAGCTGCAAAAACGTACCGATGCGGTGGTCAATGCAATAGCAACCAGTTCCGAGCTTGGCAAAACCTGTCAGTCTGAGGCCTCTCACTCGGAACAGCAGCTCACGGCAATTTCGGCCAATGTCAGCGAGATGAATGCCATTAACATGCAAATCGCTTCCGCCACCAGCCAGCAGTCGAGTGTGATTAATGAGATCTCTCCCCATGTCACCAGCATTGCAGAAATTGCGCGACAAAGTGATGCCATGGTTGAACAGACCGCAAGAGACTGCCACCAGCTAAAACAAAAAGCCGATCACCTCTCCGGCCTGGTCAGTCAGTTTAAGTTTTAATACCTGACTATATATCTCAGATATAGAAAAGCCCCCCAGTTTCATGGGGGGCTGAGTTTTATTCAGGCTAGTTTAAAAGCACCTAAACGTCATTTGGTAAAGCCGATAGCTACTTCTTGTTTCGTAATTCCACCATGCCATCAACGCCGGACTTCGCCACCGTCTTGCCGATATCACCCAAATCTGCGGCTTCCTCGTCGTAATTGAAAAAGTAGAACATAGCGTTGCCGAAAATAGCAATGGTACAGCAGGCCATCACAATCATCGGAATTATGCCCAATATGTTCAATTCCATTAGAACAAAACTAACCAGCATTACGATGGCATTCATAGCCATTGCGAATAACTTCTTTTTCTTATATTGCGTCATCATTACACCTCGGTGCTTGCTCAGCACCCTTTGTTGCCTCGCATCTATAAGCAATGAATACCATATCGGTTTTACGCAAATGTCGACCCGGTTCGCATTTGCTGGCTTTCTTCTGTGTCGCAGACCTTCATGCTTCGACTAAAAAACGTCAGATACAGGCACGGGATAACAATCAGAACTACAGGCAGAGAGAACAGCAGGCCATAACCCAATGTGAGCGACATCGGCCCCATATAGACATCTGTTCCCCCCACGCCATAAGCCAGCGGAAGCAGCCCGGCAACCGTTGTCATCGACGTTAGCACGATTGGCCTCAAACGGCTTGTCGAAGCGTCGACTATCGCTTCAAGCACAACGTTACCTTCCGCTCTCAACTCGTTGATTTGGTTTATCAACACCAACGAGTTATTCACCACCACCCCGGTCATGCCGAGCACACCGATGAGCGCAAAAAGAGACAAAGGCTGCATGTGTACAAACAACGCCATTAATGAAGCAGCAATAGCAAACGGAATCACGGCCATCACCAACATTGGCTGGAGCAAAGATCCAAACATAACTGCCAGGACGAAATAAATGCCAATGATGGCTGCCGGGAAGGCCACAACGAAGCCACTCATGGTTTCATTGGTATTTTCAGCCTCGCCACCAATTTCTAACTTTACTGAGGCTGGTATGTTGCCTTCCAGCGCCTGCGTTAGCGCTTGGCTAATCATAGTTGGCGTCAGCTCTTGATCCGTTATTTGCGCCGTTACGATCACCTGCCGCTCGCCATTGTAGTGCTGGATCTGGCGCGGTACGTCAATTTGCTCTACTTTTGCCAACCGGCTCAAAGGCACCTGAGCGCCATTCGCCGTGTATATCTTTGTTGTGCTCAGGCGCTGAATATTGCGGTATTGCGCATCCATCAATACTCGCATTTCAACCTCCTGATCACCAAGCCAGGTCGATGTTACCGTCTCGCCCTCAAAAGCAATACGCAACGTCGTTGCCAAGTCGGCTACTGTCAGGTTATAACGCGCCAACCATTCATACTGAGGCACAATTTGTAGCTGAGGATCTTTCAAGGCTTCACTGTTCGTTACCTTATTCAGGCCTGCCTGCTGCTCAAGCCACTTTGATACCTGTACTACGGCTTCTTCACGCTCGAATTGATTTCCGCCAAGTACCCGTACTTCTACCGGTTCACCCGGTGGCGGCCCACCCGCATCAATCGATAGTTTGACGAAGGATAATTCCGCTACCGTTTCTAGCTTTTGGTTTAATTCAAGCAGGATATCCTCGGCGCTGCGGTTACGCTGCTCAAAGCTTGATAACACAATCAACCCTGTTGTCGCAGGACTGCTATAGGTCAGCTGATAGCTCACCAATTCATTTTCTGATAGCGCCTGGATAGCCAGCTCAAGCTGCGAGTGCGCCGCTTGGACATCTTCCAGAGGCGTCCCCGGTGTCACCTCGGTATAAACTTCAATATATTTTGCCGCCTCAGACGGGAAAATATCCAGCTTCAGTGTCGTAGCCAACCATCCGCTAGTTCCCAGCAACAACATTGCCACCAGCAAGACACTCTTTTTATAGTTCAGGCAACGAGTCAATAACCGGGTATAGGCTAAAGAAACAGACTGGAAACGATCAGGACGGGAAGCTTTCTGCTCGGTATTCTTCAGCGAACTGGCCAAATGTGCCGGCAAAGTAAACGTACATTCAGATAACGAGAACAACAGCGCGGCAATCACCGTTAAGGGGATCACAATAACCGCCTTGCCCATGGTACCGGGAATAAAGAACATCGGAATAAATACCAGAGCCGTGGTCGTCAGGCTTGCTATAATCGGCTTTATCACCTTCCGGGTTCCGTCAATAGCGGCTTCCAGTGCCCTTTTACCCTTTTCTTTCTCCTGATAAATACTCTCGGCAATAATCACGGAATCGTCCACAATAATGCCGATCACCAGCAGCAGTGCCGATAAGGTAATACTGTCGAGGTTCATGCCTAAGACTGGTAAAATAGCCATCACGCCCAGCACACAAAACGGAATAGAGACCGACACCCAAAACGCGATTTGACGCTTGAGGATCAAACTCAACACCAGCAGCACCAATACCAGCCCGATCCCACCGTTAATCGATACAATCGAGAACTTATCACTCATGTCATCAGCCAGATTCAAGCCAATTTCAAAACGATATTGATCGCCTAAACGCTGCTGCTCGGCATTAATCAGCGCTTTAATGCTGTCAATTGTGGCAATAATGTCGGCACTGGCACTGTTGGTTACAGTAAACAAAATCGCCGACTGACCATTAACCACCGCTTGCTCGGTCGCTTTCTCAAAGGTGTCGGTGATGGTTGCGATATCCACCAGACGAACCAGACCGCCCGATGGCAATACCCTGATCACCAATTGCCCCAGCTCTTCAACCGACTGTATTTGCGTCATGGTTACAATGCGCTGCTCGCTGTCCCATGATTCCACTACTCCACCAGATAGCGACAGGTTTCGGCTATTTACCGCATTGATCACGTCATCGAAGGTGAGTTGGTAGCGACTGACCTTTTCTGGATCTACCTCAATCCAGAACTCGCGTTCGCTAAATCCCGTCATGGTCACACTCCCCACACCAGAAAGGCTTTTCAGTGCTTTTTCCAATGCTCGGGAGTAAGACTGTAGCTCAGCATATTCACCGTCATGGCTTACACCGAACGTCATCACTTCGAACGAGGATGTACTGCGCTGTTCGACTACTGGCGGATTGGTAATATCCTTGGGCAAACTCTTCACGCGATCGACCGCTTGCTGAATATCCCGCAACACTTTGGCGATATCGGCTGCTTCATCCACCTCGATGGAGATATGAGAAACACCTTCCGTTGACTGCGACGAGTATTTCCTGATCCCCTGAACGGACTTGAGCTCCTTTTCGATTTGATTGGTAATGTTCAGCTCAATATCCTGCGCCGTCGCCCCCGGGTATTGCGTGGTAATATCCACTTCTTCAAAAGCAATATCGGGCAGCTCCTGGAGCCTCAGCATGCTCAAAGAGGCCATACCGACCATTAATACCATCACCGTCAAGATGCGGGCGAGAAAACTCCTGCGAGCAAAATAGGCAATAAATCCCTGCATGATCCTGACCTTTAGAATTGATTGTTAGAAGCAGTAAGGTGGTTCACCGGTGTTGTCGATGCATGAATTGACATCCCGGGCTTGAACAAGTGATCGGGATTGTTAATTTCTACCTCGACAGGATATGCAAAGGTAACCGGATCAATTTCCACACCGATACGCTTAATAGAAGAGCGGACTTTGAGTTCGGGATTCGCCTCTGCCCACACTTCAATTTCCTGTCCGACCCGGAGCTTTCCGATATCATATTCGCTGGCTAACAAGCGTACGTTAAGCACATCAATATTGACGACCTGATACAGCAAGTCTCCCTGGCTAACCCAGGCACCGTCTTCCACCGAGCGACTAACAATGTAGCCATCCATATCGGCGCTAATTCGGGTACTCGCTAAATCCAACAGGGCTTTTTTCAGCTCGATTTGTGCCAGTGCCACCGCCGCTTTGGCTGCCTCAAAATCCGCAACGGCAATATCGAGTTCGTTCTGTGACAGGCTATTTTTGTTCCTCAGTTCACGATACCGGTTGTAGAGAGATTGCTTTATAGAGAGATCAGCCCTGACCAAAGCGAGGTTGGCCTTTTGCTTGTTGACCTCCAGTTCGAAATCCTGTGCCTTGATTTCGGCCAGCACGCTGCCTTGGGAGACTAGCGACCCGGTCTCAAACTCTGACATCTCGACCGTACCACTAATTTCAGAAACCACATTGATCATATTTTTACTCTTGGTGTGACCGATCAAATCCACCGCAAATACAGGCGTTGATAGCAAGGCAACTGTTAAGCCTGTAGCAATCAAACTCTTTTTCATGACGATAACCCTCGATTGTCGATGGATTAAGTGTGAGGGCAAATATGTCGAGTTTTTGTCGACGGGTCGAATTGACAAAAATTCGACAAATAGTTGCTAC
>NZ_JAKRFQ010000174.1 GCF_022347985.1 Photobacterium sp. OFAV2-7 | reverse complement strand
ACTGGCAAGACTTATCTCCTGAAATGGCCCAGCAAATCCTGATGGATAAGGCGGGGGGCATCATCATGATGTATCTGCTTTATGGCGTAGTGGGTTTTGGTTTGTTTGCGGCCTTGCTGATGATGACGCTGGAGCGTCAGCGGGAATTTGGGGTCATGTTGGCCACCGGGCTGCTGCGAAAGCGGCTGATTGCCCTTATCACTATTGAATCTTTATTTATCGCTCTGCTGGGTGTGGTTATCGGTTTGGTTATCGCAGCACCGTTTTTGATCTGGTTTTATTATAACCCGATAGTACTGACGGGCGAGACGGCGGAAATGATCCTTGAAATGGGTTGGGATCCCGTGCTGCCGGTATTGCTGGAGCCCTGGCTGTTCGTCAATCAGATAACCATTGTATTGGGCCTGTTATTGCTTTGCATGCTCTATCCGATGTGGCGTGTCTATCGGTTGGATTTGGTCAGTGCGCTAAAAGGAGGTGGACATGCTGGTTAAATTGGCCTGGCGCAACCTTTGGCGCAATAAATTACGTACCGGCATCATGCTCAGTGCCATGGTTTTCGGCCTCATGGGTGTGGTGAGTATGATGGGGTTTATGACCGGCATGTATGGCAGCATGATTGATAATGCCATCGCCTGGCAGACCAGCCATATCCAAATTCATAACAGTCGCTATCTTACCAACCCGGATATCAACTCAACCATTGTTGAATCACGCCAACTTATTGCAAAGATTGAACAGTTACCGCAGGTCAAAGCCTTGTCTGCCCGGTTTGTGGCCGATGGAATGGTGGCCTCGGCACGCAGTGCTCGCGGGGTTAGGATCAATGGTATCGACCTGGTATCCGAAGCGTCGGTCACTCCGCTGGCAGCCAATATTAAGCAAGGGGAATGGTTATCGGCTGAAGGACGAAATCCGATACTGGTCTCAACCAAAACGGCTGAGCGATTGCGGCTGCGTATTGGATCTAAGGTTGTGCTGACCTTTACCAACGCCAGCGGTGATGTAACCGGTGCCGCTTTTCGCGTTCGCGGGATTTTTAAAACGCCCTCGTCGGGGTTCGATGAAGGCAATGTCTTTGTCAGGCGCAGTGATTTAACCGCATTGGCCGGTATCGAAGGAAGCCATGAAATCGCCGTATTGCTGGATGATGAGCAGGCGGCATTTGCGCTGCGGGATGAATTGCAGAAGCAAACATCTGCGCAAAATACCGTTCGTGATTGGCAGCAGGTACAGCCGATGCTGGCATCAATCATTAATCAGATGGGGACCAGCAATGCAATCATGCTGGGCATCTTCGTCCTTGCCCTGAGTTTCGGCATTATCAACATCATGCTGATGTCAGTATTCGAGCGAACCCGGGAATTTGGTGTGCTGATGGCGGTCGGAATGCAAAAGCACAATATCTTTTTGTTGATCATGCTGGAAACGGCCTGGCTGGGTATTAGCGGTGCCTTGTTGGGGATAGCAGGCAGTCTTGGATTAATGCAATTGCTGCAGCATACCGGTGTACCGCTCGGTAAGGTGGCCGAAGGGCTGGGGGCGTTCGGTGTTGATACCACCTTGTACCCTCAGGTCTCCCTGATGGACTATCAGATGATTTTTATCACTGTCGTCGCGGCGAGCCTGTTAGCCGCCCTTTATCCGGCGCGGCAAATTCTAAAACAGCGTCCAGTTGATGCAATGGCGGAGAAACATTGATCATGACGATTCAGACCAACCAGCTGTGTAAGACCTATAACCCTGATTCGGATTTTCCGGTACGGGCCGTAAAGAGCCTGGATTTATCTATCGAGCAGGGAGAATTTGTTGCGGTAATGGGGCCTTCGGGGTCAGGCAAAACGACGCTGCTCAATATGTTGGGAGGCATAGATAAACCGACCTCGGGCGAGGTACGCATTGATGATTGCGATATCTGCGTACTGAAAGAAAAAGAGTTGATTGCCTTTCGTCGTGACCATATCGGGTTTATTTTTCAGGACTACAGCCTATTGCCGGTCTTGACTGCATTGGAAAATGTTGAGTTTGTAATGCAGTTGCAGGGACACAGTGAAAAAGCGTGCCGCAAGCGAGCCGAAGAGCTGCTTGAGCAGGTTGGCCTTACCGATCAGCAACATAAGATACCAGCCAAGTTATCCGGTGGTCAGCAGCAACGGGTAGCGGTAGCAAGGGCTCTAGCCCCAAGGCCACGCTTTGTGATGGCAGATGAACCGACGGCCAACCTCGATGCACAAAGTACCGCCGAGCTGCTGGATATTATGCAGCAGTTGAACGAGAAAGAAGGCACAACGTTTATATTCTCGACCCATGATCCGCGGGTGATAAAACGAGCACGCCGGGTGATTGTTTTTGAAGACGGGGAACTCAAAGAGGATCGTCGCCAGTGAAGGGGCTTTGCATGCTTGCCGGTCTCGCCAGTGTGTCGGTGATGGCACAAGTACCAGGAGTACCGGGACTGGAGCCGGAGCAGGACTGGGACCTAAACGGTTATGTCAAATACATGGCCACGGTAATTTTGCCCGACGCTCAAAGTGAAGGGCTCGATCATCTCATCCACCAGCGGTTTAATTTTGAATATCGCTTTAACCCGGATATGCGTTTTAATGTCGGCATGCGTAATCGCCTGTTGTTCGGTGATAGCGCAGAAATACCGGGGTTCGGACAACTTGTGGGGTTGGATCCTGGTTATCTGGATTTGACGACCAATTGGCTCGACAAGAACGGCGTGGTCGGCACCACGCAGTTTGATCGCCTGTACCTCACCTGGCAGCATCAGGACTGGCAATTGCAAACCGGTCGCTTTCGGATTAACTGGGGAATGGCAACGCTGTGGAATCCCAATGATATCTTCAATTCGTATTCGATTTATGATTTTGACTACGAAGAGCGTTCCGGTACGGATGCAGTGATGCTCAGCCGCAAGTTAGGATTTGCCAGTGCGGTTGATGTGGTTTACAGCCCAAGCCAGGACAGTGAGCTGCACAGTTATGCCGGGCGTTATTTCTTTAATCGGCAGGGATGGGATATGCAGCTGCTGGTGGGCAAATCGGGTTTGGATAATGTCGTTGGGGCAGGTTTCGCCGGAGACATCAAAGGGGCTGGGTTGCGCGGTGAAGTTGGTTGGTTCGATCCGGTTCGAGATCAATGGCAGGGTGAAAACCTGACATCCACTTCTGTTGCCAGTATCGAGGTCGATTACAGTTTTGGCGGGAAACGGAATTGGATGGTACGCACCGCTCTGCTACATATTTCTGATCCGCAGGAGCCGCGAAATGCTCTGGCATTTCTCAACTTGCCGCTCACTGCCCGTACCCTGAGCTTTACCGAATTAAGTAGTTATGCCGATGCCAGTTTTGATATTTCACCGCTGAGTAGGCTGACTTTCTCGGGTACCTACTATGATGACGGCTCATTTTTCGTCGGCGCAAGCAATACCTATTCATTGGCCGATGACTGGCAGATGCTGACTGTGATCCAGCGTTTTGACGGCAGCAGTGATAGTCTGTTTGGGCAAACAGCGAACACACAATTGTTCTGGCAAGTTAGGTGGAGTTTTTAGTCGCTTGAAGGTAAGTAGCTTGAATCAAATTAACGAAGGGGGAAGAGTAACGGGTAGCTAGACCCGTTACTCGTATTAACCTGTCTGGCTAGGCCATGTTGTGGCTTTGACCACCGGCGTCTCTTAGCCAGTTATGAAGGTGGGTTTGCAGATCGCCAAGCTGATCCGGGCCGATAATTGCCAGCCCCAGATCCTGGGCGCGTACAAGGTCATGATGGCGAAGTGGACGGAAGCTGACCAGCATCGCACGTGCCTGTAGGCCGCCAAGCAGGTCTCGCAGTGATTCCAGCTTGTATAGCGTGTCATCACCGTCGTCGCGCATGCCTTTAGTCTTACACTCGATGATATGAAGCTTGTTATTGACCACCGTTGCTACATCCAGCTCATTTCTGACTTCGCGTTCGCCAATCTTACGGTATACCTGCACACCCAGAGAGTGATCCTGAATGGTCGGCAACTCGTTCTGGATAGCACGTACGGTGCTGTGAACCAGATTCTCCAGCCACTCACCATTGGCAAAGCGGCGTGCTTCCTCGTGCTTGAACGTCAGGATGCCATTGTTGTAAGTGGCAAGCCCCGTATCTTCTAGATCGGACAGCAGCATCCCAAGCTCTTTGTAGCCTTGCTGTTTTTCGCTTAGCGCGACATCGAGTTTCTGTTCTTTACGGCAGGTGGTCGCAAGATAGTTAAGCGTGGCAAGGCCGGGGCCAAGTTCCAGTGCCGAGCTGGCCCAGCGCTGACCCAACTCCCACAGCTGATCGTTGAGTGCTTCTGGAACCATGGTTTCCGGCAGCTCACAACGGGCGCCGAAAATGGTCAGGTAATCGGTAAGTTGAATCCGGTCTTCGACCTGCTGTTGCTCGCGGTCCGAAGGATATAGCCAGCACATCTCGTCACTGTATGGCTCAATGACATAAATCGGCCAGTGGTAGGTACGGAATACTTCATAGGCCGATAGCAGGCGGTGGCGCAGGCCACAACTGGCGTTGAACCAAATCTCGGATTGTTGCTGTTTAAGCTCGGCGGCTAGCTCGTTTAGGCGGCGACGGATGCAGGTGATGTTAATGGAGTCTGGGATAGTAAAGAATTCGGCTTGAATGTTTCGGGGTGTGAGAATCGAAGCCAGTCGGTCATACTGTTCCTGCTGATCCAGAGTGCCGATAAAGACCATTTTATCGGCAGGAATGCCATGGTCGAGTAAAGGGGTTATCAGTCTTACGGGATCCTGATCGATAATGCCAACGTGAGTAATCATAATTATCCTTATGCTTTTACTCGTGTAGGCATATTAAAGAGTGGGAAGCAAAAGAACAGGCCAACACGACTTTTAGCAATTTATAGCTTTTAATGTTTAGTTCAATATTAGATATGGGGACGGAATATAAAGAATTCAAGTAAATACCGTCACCATGAGTAAATTATCCGATTTTGCTTCCGGGAATGTCCGCTTACTGTAAGTATTTGTCATTAATCACTACTTTGTCATTTTTTCGCGATTTGAAAATTGGAAGATGAGATTTCAGGATCATCGGAAGGATTTTGAGATGATGGCGCGGAAAATGATTGAAATCCTAAGAATGACGGTGACAATAGAGGGGATTGTATTAGCTTGTATTAATTATGACTCAGAAGCTCACTATTCTTGATATTGCAAAATTGGCCGGGGTAGGAAAATCAACAGTATCCCGTGTACTCACCAATGACCCAAAGGTAAAACCTGAAACCCGTGAAAAGGTTGAGCAGGTGATCCGGGATTCTGGCTATGTGCCGTCTAAGTCTGCGCAGGCTATGCGGGGTGGCAGTGCCTAAGTGGTTGGTATCATTCTTTCTCGTCTAGACTCACCGTCGGAAAATAAAGCGGTAAGCGGGATCCTGGAAGTGATCTATCAGGCTGGCTACGATGCCGTGATCATGGAAAGCCAGTTCAGTGCCGAGAAAACCAACGAACATCTTGCTGTTTTGCAAAAGCGTAATGTCGATGGGGTGATAGTGTTTGGCTTCTCCGATTGCGATTTGTCGGCGATAGAGGCGCTCAAGCATAAAGCGGTCGTTATTGCTGTGGATACCGATAGAATCTCGTCAGTCGGTTACGACAATCATGGCATTATCGAACTTGCCATGAACCATTTCGTACAGCAGGGCAAGCAACACATTAGTTATATGGGGGTAGATCCGAGCGATAAGACCACCGGCCTCATGCGTTTGAACGCCTATAAGGCCTGTTGTCAGAAGGCTGATATCGCTCCATGTTATCAGACTGGCCAGCTTAGCCATGAAAGTGCCTACCAGCTAACGGATGATGTGATCCGACCTGAAACAGAGGCGATAGTCTGTGCCAGTGATACCTTGGCAATGGGCGTTGCCAAGCGACTTCAGGAACTGGGGCGCAGTGATATTCAAGTATCCGGCGTCGGTGCCACAGATCTTCTCTCATTTATTTTCCCCAACACCTTCAGTATTGATCCGGGCTACTTCAAGGCTGGCCACGCTTCGGCTAACTTGTTGATCAAGCAGCTATCCGGACAGCAGAGCATTACTCATTTGACCCAAGAGGCAAGCCTGAAGTAAGGCCTGACTGTTAAACGGGCTCACTTATCCTACAATCGTGTTATAGGTGGGTCACGTTTAATAAGTAACCTGAATGTGTGAACTGATTCACGTTGTGGGAATGTTCCCATTTCCTTTTTGGGTTGGCTTTGCCATTATTATCTCGAGCGGTGGGAACATTCCCATTGCGGGATAACAATAACGACATTCCCTATCAAATATAAACATGGACATCGGCATGAGTAAGATTAATCGACAGCAAATCGAGCGTCTGGTGGAGTTAATCGGTGGCAGTGACAACATTGCTAGCGTTAGCCACTGTCTGACCCGACTGCGTTTTGTTCTTAGCGATACTGACAAGGCTAACGTCAAAGAAATTGAAGAAATCCCAATGGTGAAAGGGTGTTTCACCAATGCGGGTCAATTTCAGGTAGTGATCGGTACCGAAGTAGACGAGGTATATAAAGTTTTAACTGAGATGACGGGCAGTGCCGGCGCCAGCAAGGAAGAGGCAAAAGTGGCAGCCCGCCAGAATATGAGCTTGCTGGAGCGAGGAATTTCACACCTTGCCGAAATTTTTGTTCCGTTGCTGCCAGCAATCATCACCGGTGGTTTGATCCTCGGTTTCCGTAATGTCATCGGCGACATCCGGATGTTTGACGGTCAGACTCTGACCGAAATTAGCCAGTTCTGGGCGACAGTGCACTCCTTCCTGTGGCTGATTGGTGAAGCGATTTTCTTCTTCCTGCCGGTTGGTGTGTGTTGGTCGACAGTGAAGAAACTGGGCGGTACACCGATTTTGGGTATCGTACTGGGTGTGACCTTAGTATCACCGCAGTTGATGAATGCCTACCTCATCGGACAACAAGTACCCGAAAGCTGGGACTTTGGCCTGTTCGTCATTGAAAAGGTCGGTTATCAGGCGCAGGTGATCCCGGCAATGTTGGCAGGTATCGCATTGGCGTTTATTGAAACCAACCTCAAGCGGATTATTCCGGCGTACCTGTACCTGGTTATTGTACCGTTTGTTTCTATCATTGTGTCAGTGATCCTTGCTCACGCATTCATCGGTCCGTTCGGTCGTATGCTGGGTGATGCGGTTGGTTACGCGGCGAAAGTGGCAATGACAGGTGACTTTGCGATTCTGGGTGCTATGGTCT
>NZ_JAKRFQ010000173.1 GCF_022347985.1 Photobacterium sp. OFAV2-7 | reverse complement strand
CCGCTTCGATTTTCTCTTTCTCATCAGCCGGAAGAGCTTCACCCGCTTCTTCGATCTGCTTGCGCGTACCGTGTACTAGCTGGTCAGCCTGGTTACGTGCAGTTACCAACTCTTCGAACTTCTTGTCCGCTTCTTTGTTAGCTTCTGCTTCTTGTACCATTTTCTCGATATCTTCATCGCTCAGGCCGCCAGAAGCTTGGATAGTGATCTTCTGCTCTTTACCTGTGCTCTTGTCTTTCGCAGACACGTGCAGGATACCGTCGGCATCAAGGTCGAAAGTTACTTCGATCTGAGGCATACCGCGTGGTGCAGGCTGGATACCTTCCAGGTTGAACTGACCAAGAGACTTGTTGTAGCCCGCCTGCTTACGCTCACCCTGAAGAACGTGGATAGTTACCGCGCTCTGGTTGTCTTCTGCAGTCGAGAATACCTGGTTCGCTTTTGTAGGAATCGTGGTGTTCTTCTCGATAAGCTTAGTCATCACGCCACCCATGGTTTCGATACCAAGAGATAGTGGAGTAACGTCTAGAAGTAGCACATCTTTCACGTCGCCCGCAAGTACACCGCCCTGAACAGCCGCACCAACAGCTACTGCTTCATCTGGGTTCACGTCTTTACGTGCTTCCTTACCAAAGAACTCAGCAACTTTAGCCTGAACCATTGGCATACGAGTCTGGCCACCAACAAGGATTACGTCAGTGATGTCGTTAACAGACAGGTCTGCATCAGCAAGAGCAACTTTTAGAGGCTCTAGAGAGCGCTGAACAAGATCTTCAACCAGAGACTCAAGCTTCGCACGAGTCACTTTGATGTTCATGTGCTTAGGACCTGTTGCATCAGCAGTAACGTAAGGTAGGTTTACGTCAGTTTGCTGTGCAGAAGACAGTTCAATTTTCGCTTTTTCAGCTGCTTCTTTAACACGCTGCATCGCTAGAGGATCGTTCTTAAGGTTGATACCCTGCTCTTTGTTGAACTCTTCTACCAGGTAGTTGATCATGCGGTTATCGAAATCTTCACCACCTAGGTGTGTGTCACCGTTGGTTGCAAGAACTTCAAACGTCTTCTCGCCTTCAACTTCATCGATTTCGATGATAGAGATATCGAATGTACCACCACCAAGGTCGTAAACAGCGATAGTGCGGTCGCCGCCTTCTTTGTCCAGACCGTAAGCCAGTGCAGCTGCAGTTGGCTCGTTGATGATACGCTTAACTTCAAGACCTGCGATACGGCCGGCATCTTTAGTTGCCTGACGCTGTGCATCGTTGAAGTAAGCAGGAACTGTTACAACTGCGCCAGTTACTTCTTCGCCCAGGAAGTCTTCTGCAGTTTTCTTCATTTTCTTAAGTACTTCAGCAGATACCTGAGGAGCCGCCATTTTCTGGCCTTTCGCTTCTACCCATGCATCGCCGTTGTCTGCCTTAACAATTTTGAAAGGCATGATTTCGATATCACGCTGAACTTCTTCGTCTTCGAAACGACGACCGATCAGACGCTTGATAGCGAATAGTGTGTTTTCAGGGTTAGTTACCGCCTGACGTTTAGCTGGCTGACCAACTAACGTTTCACCATCTTGGGTGTAAGCGATAACAGATGCCGTTGTACGCTCACCCTCTGCATTCTCAATTACACGTGGTTTTTCACCATCAAGTACTGCTACACAAGAGTTAGTTGTACCCAAGTCAATACCAATGATTTTACCCATCAGGCTTTCTCCGAAATTCGTTTAGTTCTACTAACCTGCCCGAAATCATATTGGGGCAAGCGATGCGGACCCAGCCGCAGAAAATTGATTTACGATGTCGTATGACTACTAGATAAGGGCAGCCAATTTGTTTTCAAGGGCAACATCGAAAAAAAATTCAAAAAAATAAAAACCCGCTTAAAAATTGCGGGCTTTACGATCCTAGCCGCTCAGCTTACGCCTGAGTATCAACGTTACCCGCTGCAGCTTTAGACACCATAACCATTGCAGGGCGCACAACGCGGCCGTTCAGCTCGTAGCCTTTCTGCATAACCAGGATAACCGTGTTCGGCTCGTGCTCGGCACTTTCCTGAATTGACATCGCCTGGTGGAATTCAGGGTTGAACGCTTCGCCCATAGGGTTGATTTGCTTCAGACCGAACTTCTCAACAGTATCTGTCATTGTTTTCAGCGTTAGCTCAACACCTTCAAGCATTGGCTTGATCGCTTCGTCGCTCTTGTCTGCCATTTCGATCGCACGCTCCATGTTATCGATAACTGGCAGCAGCTCTTCAGCAAACTTATTCAGGGCAAACTTACGTGCCTTGTCTACTTCCTGCTCGGTACGGCGACGCATGTTGTCTACATCAGCGCGAGCACGCAATACACTGTCTTGCTGCTCTTTCACTTTCGCTTCGCTGGTTAGCAGAGCCGCTTCAAGTTCAGCAATACGTGCCGCCTGAAGCTCTTCTGCTGTCATTTCTACTACTTCTTCCTCAGCAGATTCAGTTTCAGCTGCATTCACAGTGTCTTGCTGCAGCTGTTCGTCCTGTACTTTTTTCTCTTCGTTGCTCATGCGTTCGCTTCTCCGCCAAGATATATTGTTCGTCAATGGAGTGGAAAAAACACACAGTTCCCACCCTTAAAAAACGGTCATGCGCATATTATGGGGATGAAGTTCAATGATTCAAGCCGAGATCGCTCACAAAGCGCGACAAGTGTCTAAACCTAGCGCTATACTGGCTCCACTATCATTTGTCGGATCAAGGACATGAAGCGCATTTTTCAGACAATCGCGTTAATTGGTAAGCCGAGAAACCCTGACGCCCTGCAAACCCACAAAAGTCTGTACGACTGGCTGAACAACAAAGGCTACGAAGTATTGGTCGATCACCGTCTGGCTAACGATCTAGACGTCCCGCAAGCCTCACTATGCGATTTGCTGACAATTGGCGACAAAGCCAACCTGGCCATCGTCGTCGGTGGTGACGGCAATATGCTCGGTGCCGCCCGGGTGCTTTCCCGTTTTGATGTGGCAGTGATCGGCGTCAACCGTGGCAACCTCGGCTTTCTGACCGACCTTGCCCCCGATGATTTCGACTCGGAGCTCGAAAAGGTGCTGAACGGCGAATTCATCACCGAGAAACGCTTCTTGCTGGAAGCCGAAGTGCACCGTCACGGGCAAATCAAAAGCCGCAACGCCGCCCTGAACGAGGCCGTGCTGCACCCGGACAAGATTGCCCACATGATTGAGTTCGAAGTGTATATCGACGAGACCTTCGCCTTCTCTCAGCGCTCTGACGGGCTCATTATCTCGACCCCGACAGGTTCGACCGCCTATTCATTATCGGGCGGCGGCCCTATCCTGTCACCGAGCCTCAATGCCATTTCCCTGGTACCGATGTTCCCGCACACGCTGTCTTGCCGACCGCTTGTGGTTGACGGCAACAGCCGGATCAAGCTGCTGGTTTCACCGACCAACGGCAGTACCCTCGAGGTCAGCTGCGACGGACAGGTCTCCCTGCCGGTCAGCCCCGGTGACGAAATCCTGATTTACCAGAGCCCGGACCACCTCAAGCTGATCCACCCGAAGAACTACAGCTACTACAACGTGCTGCGAGGAAAGCTGGGCTGGTCGAGCAAACTGTTCTGAGCCCCTTTCCCTTCCGAACTAAGCCAGCCATTGCGCTGGCTTTTTTGTGTTTGCAATTCATTACCTTAACTCGAATCACACTTTCTTGATAAAAAATTCATTCAGTATCTTTACTGTGTATAGATACAGTATATACTGTATGAAAAAACAGGTGTTGATTTAAACAGGTGAACACATGCTTGCACATATGACGATCTCCAACTTTGCTATTGTCAAAAACCTTGAATTTGAACTAAAGCCGGGAATGACCACCATAACCGGTGAAACAGGCGCAGGTAAATCTATTGCCATTGATGCGCTCGGCCTATGCTTGGGAGATCGGGCAGAAGCCAGCATGGTGCGACCAAATGAAGACAAAGCCGAGATTTCGGCCGCTTTTTCATTGCAGAACAACCAGGCAGCCCGTCGCTGGCTGGAAGACAATGAACTCGTCGACGGTGAGGAGTGCATCCTGCGCCGGGTGATCACCAAAGAAGGCCGCTCCCGTGGCTTTATCAACGGCAGCCCGGTTCCGGCCTCGCAGCAGAAAGCCCTCGGCCAGCTGCTGATCAACATCCACGGTCAGCACGCCCACCAGCAACTGATGCGCGCCGAGCACCAGCAGCAAATGCTGGACCAGTATGCCGGTCATCACCTGTTGATGGAAAAAACCCGCAAGGCCTACCAGATCTGGCGACAGGCCAACAACGAACTGAAACGCCTGACCCAGAACCGGGAAGAGAACGAAGCGCAGAAACAGCTGATCCAGTATCAGGTCAAAGAGCTCAATGAACTGGCCCTTGGCGAAGACGAATTTGCCGAGATCGAAGAAGAGCACAAGCGCCTGTCGAACAGTGGCGAGCTGGCGGTATCAAGCCAGACAGCACTTTCCGTGCTGTATGACAATGACGAAGGCAACGCCCTGCAGCTGTTGCAAATGGCCAGCCAGCAGGTCATTACCCTTGGTGAGCTAGACAGCAACCTGAGCACCATTCCGGCCATGCTGGAAGAGGCCATTATTCAGGTTCAGGAAGCCAGCCAGGAGCTTCGCTGCTACCTAGACAACCTGGATATGGATCCGCAGCGCCTGATCTACCTTGAAGAGCGTCTGGCTAAAATCATGTCACTGGCACGCAAGCACTACGTAATGCCCAACGAGCTATACCAGAAACACCAGGATTTGCTGAAAGAGCTTGAAGAGCTGGACTGCAGTGACGAGCATCTGGAAGAGATGGCCGAGCAGGTCGAACTCCAGCGCCAGAAATTCCTCGCTACGGCAGAAAAGCTCAGTAAGAGCCGCCAGCGCTACGCCAAAGAGCTGGACAAGAAAATTTCCAACAGCATGCACGAACTGAGCATGGAACACGGTATTTTCAAAATTGATATCCAAAGCGATGCCGAAGGGATGCTCAGCCCGCTGGGTTATGACAACATCACCTTCCTGGTCTCGACCAACCCCGGCCAGCCGTTGCAGCCGCTGGGCAAAGTCGCCTCCGGTGGTGAGCTGTCGCGTATTTCCCTGGCCATCCAGGTGATCACCGCACAGAAAGTCGAAACCCCGAGCCTGATTTTCGATGAGGTGGATGTCGGTATCAGCGGCCCGACGGCGGCTATCGTAGGTAAAATGCTGCGCACTTTGGGCGAATCAACACAGGTAATGTGTGTGACTCACTTGCCGCAAGTTGCCGGTTGCGGCCACCAGCAGATGTTTGTTGCCAAGAAATCAACCAAAGGCAAAACAGAAACCAACATGTATCCGCTGGATGACAAAGCCCGGGTTTCCGAACTGGCCCGCCTGCTGGGCGGTAGCGAAATCACCGAAAGAACGCTCGCCAACGCAAAAGAATTGCTGTTTGCGGCCTGATATCAAACAGAATATTGTTCAGACTGGTATTATTGAAATAAACTTAAGCCGTGATGCAACTAATTAGCTAGCTCACAGTCTCAATTACAGTTTTTTTCTTAACCGCTTTTTTACTTCTGCCCAGAGCTTGTTTATCATCGCAGCAGTAAAAGCGAATTTGCCGGGATGCTATGAGTTGGAAAAACATTGCTGCACTAACGTTAGCAGTAAGCCTGTTAGGTGGTTGTTCAGTCGTTGAAAGGCTGGTTTATCGAATTGATATCAATCAGGGTAACTACCTTGATCAAAACGACATCAATACCCTGCGTTACGGTATGAACAAAGAACAGGTGAGCTATGTTCTGGGATCGCCAATGTTGGTTGAACCTGAATATCCAAATACCTGGTACTACGTCTACTACCACAAGCCGGGCCATGACGAAGCCATTCAGAAGAATCTGGTGCTCACCTTTGATGCCCAGAACAAACTCACTGGGCTATCCGGTGACTATCAGTCGGGACCAAACTTTATGGATCCGATTAACTGATACCACTGAAATAAGTGATGACCACAAAAAAAGCTCGCAGATGCGAGCTTTTTTATTGTTTCAGGTATACAGAATAAGGCTTTATTCGGTCGCCTTGGCTTCGGTTTCCTTTGCTTCAGCGTCCTTAGCTTCGGCCGCTTTTGCATCCAGCGCCTCCCGCTTGGCCTGCTCGGCACGCTTGCGGCGGATCTCTTTCGGATCGGCCAGAAGCGGACGGTAGATTTCAATCCGATCGCCATCGTGCACCGTCGCATTGGGCTTCACATTACGGCTGTAGACACCCACCTTGTTCTTCTTCAGGTCGATTTCCGGGTACATTTCCAGCACGCCGGACTGCTCGATAATCTCATGAACCTGGGTATCGGGGGTGATCGCCAGCTTGATCACACGCTGGGCCTGAGGCAGCGCATACACCACCTCGACATGGATCAGCTTTTCTTCAGAACTCATACACTTCTCTGGCTCGTTGGGTAAACGCATTCACCATATTGTTGGTTAGATCGCGGAACACTTTGCCAAACGCCGCTTCTACCAACCCGTTGGTAAATTCAAAATCCAGTTTCAGCTCGACCTTGCATGCCTCGGCATCAAGCTCGGTAAAGTGCCAGCCGCCAACCAGACGCCGGAAAGGGCCTTCCACCAACTGCATGTCAATTTTATTCACGCCAATCAGCTGATTGCGGGTGACAAAGGTTTTCTTGATTCCTGCCTTGGATACATCGACAGATGCCATCATATGCTCGTCAGAACTTTCTAAGATCCTGGTGCCGGAACAGCCCGGCAAAAACGCAGGGTAAGACTCAACATCATTAACAAGTTCAAACATTTTCTGTGCACTAAAAGGAACCAGTGCAGAGCGGCTAATCTGAGGCATAGTTTCTCCTTTACCCATAACAAGTGCCTCAACTCTCAAGTATTTAGCGACTTAGCAGCCAAAACCTAGGAGAAGAGGTGGGGCAATGATACCATTACTCGGCTATTAGCCAAAATTCGTGCAAATCATGCCTGAGACATTAGCCAATCAGGTCTGCGATTATTGCACTTCGACCTGCCGATAATCTCATCCGGCAGGGACTGCAAAAGAGTGAACAAAATATCTATGGCAAAGAAAAAACCAAGCAAGCCGGGTAGCAATACCATTGCGAAAAACAAATCGGCGCGTCATGAATTTGCGATTGACGACGAATACGAAGCAGGCCTGGAACTGCAAGGCTGGGAAGTCAAAGCGATCCGCTCGGGCAAGGTAAACATTTCTGAGAGCTACGTGTTCCTGCGCAACGGCGAAGCCTTCATCTCCGGGGTACAGATCACC
>NZ_JAKRFQ010000172.1 GCF_022347985.1 Photobacterium sp. OFAV2-7 | reverse complement strand
GGTGCCTCGCTCAAAAGCGACATCGTTACGGGTATATTGCAGTTCAGCCAGCCGACGGAGGATATCACGCTGGTCGAGCATGTCGCCGCGACGCACATGCAGCATCATCTTAAGGTATGAGTCAGGATCACCCAGGCCATATATCGCAGAAACAGACGCAATAATAATAACGTCACGCCGCTCCATCAGTGCTTTTGTTGCCGACAGGCGCATCTGCTCAATATGGGCATTTACCGACGCATCTTTTTCTATAAAGGTATCGGTCGTCGGGACATAGGCTTCCGGCTGGTAATAGTCATAGTACGAAACAAAATACTCAACGGCATTATCCGGAAAGAACTCCTTCATTTCGCCATAAAGCTGAGCTGCCAGGGTTTTATTGGGAGCAAGGATCAAAGTTGGCCTGTTGGCCTCTGCAATGACGTTAGCAACGGTAAACGTCTTTCCCGACCCCGTAACCCCAAGTAATGTCTGGTGAGCAAGGCCCGCATCCAAGCCTTCCAGCAACTGGTTAATCGCTGTAGGCTGATCACCGGAAGGAGAAAAGCGGGAAGATAAGTTAAACGTTTTGCTCATACTTGCGTTCCGTAGTAGAGAGGGCTTATGGGACATTTTGCTGTTATGACAAGGCTTGTCAATAATCACTGTCAGCTCCCCCCTCTCTCCACACGCTTATCCGTGACTCACGTGCTGCTTGTAAGCAGCGAGAAAAAATCTTAAAAAAATTAAAATCAAGGATTGAACAATTTTAACCTTAGGCGTATCATCACCGCCCACGAACAAGAATGACTTTGTTCAGCTATACTTCAGGCTGACGATAAAAAGCCTATAAAACACCTCAAAAACACTCTCTTCAAGAGCGATCATCCACAGCTTTTCCCACAATTGATTCAAATCAATTCACAAGCAACCGTATACTTGGCATTCTCTAAAGTATTTATTCTAATTGATTCATATATATTCTGCCGTTTATTCCTATATCGCTATAATACAACTATTTATTCTTCCCACGACCATGCTGTACAAAATATGACCACGTCGCTCTACCTGTCGCCTTCGCGGCATTTTCCAAGCATCCATCAACACACTTATCCACAGTTTCCGTGGATAACTCGCTTGATCCCTTGCCGTATCTGGGCTGAACAAAATCAAGCGAATTTTAACCGTAATATTAGAAATCGGTTTTGCGCAGTTAATATCGAGTTTCACCCGCTCAGACAAAAAACGGCAGGCCGAAGCCTGCCGCGTTCTTATGCCTAAAAGCGATCTAGCAACTGTGTGCCATCAGAAATTGAATATCTTGCTGCTCAGAATAATAAACAGGCTCGTGACCATAGCTAAAGAGCTTGAGATCCTTGCCGTTTGCACTGTAGTAACTAAGCTGGCCGTTATGCAAATGCAACCAAGTTCCTTCAGGGATACCGACAACAGGTTCATGCTTGTTCACTTCCAGAAATTCCTGAATACGCTCATCCCGGGTTTCTCCATTATGACCTTCCTCTTTCGCTTCCAGATAATGCGGATTAATTTGGAACGGGACCAAATTCAGCGACGACAGTACGGCACCAGTGATAATCGGCATATCGTTAGTCGTACGAATAGTCGGGCAAGTAATGTTCGTACCGGCACTCCAACCGATATATGGGATACCACGATCTAGGACGGCTTTGCGTATTGGACCGACAAGCCCCAAATCGTGCAGCGTTTTGTTCAGTACCCAAGTATTTCCACCACTCACCAAAATCCCATCTGCCGCCTTGAGTGCAGCAACAGGATCTTTGGCCTGATGAAGGCCTGTAACCTGGCAGTCCAGTCCGAGAGCATCAAAAGTCTGCTGAACCATGGCCACACGATCATCATGACTTGAACGTATGACCGCATACGGGATCAGTACCCAGTTTTTGGCACCAGTTCGTTTTACCTGTTCGATGATGGCTTCACCGGCAAACCCCATAACATGTTCGTTACCGGCAATTTTGCCGTTGCTCAACATTAATATATCCAATTTATCCCCCTTACGAATACTTGATAGCAACCAGCATTAACATCACCAGCATACTGCCGGTTATTAGTGCTTTTTTTTGACTTATCGCACATAGTCCATATCAAAAACCATCACTTGCTCATTTGTGCACTACGTATCACTAAATTACTTCTCGTCAATAATAGAAAGAAAACAACGCACTTACATCCGCAGGCACACATATTCAACAGGCAATCACAATTGTCACACATATGCTCAACAACCATTTCTTGAAGCCCAGAATGCATGTCGACACATTGTGAATTTTACTCAGACAACACACGCGTTTTTGTGCATGGCTTACATGGATATTTCTTCTTAATCAGCCCTTAATCAAGTAATAACTGATGGAAAAATCAGCAATATTGAAAAACCCTGCAAGACAAGAGTTGTTATAGCTTGTGCAAAGGCAGATAATATGCAGATCTCTAGCAAATTATAATTAAGACGGTATGACTGAATACCTACTACTACTCGTCGGTACAGTGTTAGTTAACAACTTTGTACTGGTAAAATTTTTAGGCCTTTGCCCGTTTATGGGTGTGTCTAAGAAACTGGAAACTGCAATTGGCATGGGTTTGGCTACAACGTTTGTGCTAACCCTGGCATCGGTATGCGCATATCTTGTTGAAGCCTATATCCTCGTTCCGCTTGGCATTCAATACCTTCGAACACTCAGCTTCATCCTGGTGATCGCTGTCGTGGTTCAATTTACCGAAATGATCGTCCATAAAACCAGCCCGACCCTTTATCGTCTGCTGGGTATTTTCCTGCCATTAATCACGACAAACTGTGCAGTTTTGGGAGTTGCGCTCCTGAACATCAACGAACGCCACAATTTCATTGAATCTGTTGTGTATGGCTTTGGCGCTGCTATTGGCTTCTCGCTGGTCTTAGTGCTGTTTGCATCAATGCGTGAGCGCATCGCCGCGGCAGATGTGCCAAACCCTTTTAAAGGGGCTTCTATCGCCATGATCACGGCCGGACTGATGTCTCTTGCCTTTATGGGCTTTACTGGATTGGTGAAACTATAAAATGAGCGGAATATTAATTGCAGTTATTGCAATCGCAGTCCTTGCCGCAATTTTTGGCCTGGTCCTTGGCTTTGCCTCGATCCGCTTCAAGGTAGAAGCCGATCCGATTGTCGAGCAAATCGATAGTATTTTGCCGCAAACCCAATGTGGTCAGTGCGGTTACCCTGGCTGCCGTCCCTACGCGGAAGCCATTGCAAACGGTGATGATATTAACAAGTGCCCTCCCGGCGGCCAGCAAACGATAGAGAAACTGGCTGATTTAATGGGAGTCGACGTTCAGGACTCAGCTCACGATGAAGACAAAGGCCTGAAAAAAGTCGCGTTTATCCATGAAGATATGTGTATCGGCTGCACCAAGTGCATTCAGGCCTGTCCTGTAGATGCTATCGTTGGTGGCACCAAAGCCCTGCACACCGTCATCAAAGATGAGTGTACCGGTTGCGATCTTTGTGTGGCACCTTGCCCGACCGACTGTATCGAAATGGTTCCGGTAGAAATGACCCCGGAAAGCTGGAAGTGGGAGCTCAACAAAATCCCCGTCGTCAATATTCCTGCTGATACAAGCGCCAACAAGGTAGAGTAACCATGCTGTCAATCATCGAACAAATTAAACAGGGTCAGCTATGGGACTTCCCGGGCGGGATTCATCCACCAGAGCAAAAAGCCCTGTCTAGCCATTCTGAAATTGCCGAGGCCAAGATCCCCAACGAACTGGTGCTGCCCCTAAAACAGCACATCGGCGCCGTAGGTGATGTGTTGGTCACTGCCGGAGACAAAGTCCTTAAAGGTCAGGCACTGACGCATGCCGATGTAGCACTGAGTGTACCGGTTCACGCCCCGACTTCAGGCACAATTAAGGCGATAAAACCTCATACTATCGCCCACCCTTCCGGCTTATCCGATCTTTGTATCATTATTGAGCCGGATGGCAAGGATACCTGGGGTGAAAAAACAACCATCGCTGACTATCGCCAGGCCGAAGCTGCTGATTTGATTGATCACATCCGCCTCCAAGGGATCTCCGGCATGGGCGGTGCAGGTTTTCCAGCCGGCCGTAAGCTTCAAAGTGGTTTGGGGAAAACAGATATCCTGATCATTAATGCTGCTGAGTGCGAACCATATATCACTGCCGACGATCGCCTGATGCAGGATAACGCACGTGATGTCGTTGAAGGCATAAGGATCCTCAATCATATCCTCGCCCCCAAGCTCACTATCATCGGTATCGAAGATAACAAACCGGAAGCAATCGAAGCGCTTCAACGCTGTATTAGCGAAGAAGACGGTATTGTTATTCGTGCAATCCCGACCAAATACCCTTCCGGTGGTGAGAAGCAATTAATCAAGGTACTCACAGGCAAAGAGGTTCCGACAAAAGGAATTCCTGCCGACATTGGCATCATGATGCACAATGTGGGAACCACGTATGCAATCAAACGTGCTGTCGTTGACGGCGAACCCTTAATTCAGCGTGTTGTTACCGTCACCGGAAAAACGTTCAAACAGCCAGGCAACACCTGGGCATTGCTAGGAACACCAGTAAATTTCCTGCTGGAACGTTTTGGCTATAAGGCAGATAAGAAACTGCCACGTGTGATCATGGGCGGTCCAATGATGGGCTTTACCCTGCCGCACTGTAATGTTCCTATCACCAAGATTGCCAACTGTATTCTGGCACCAACGCGCAAGGAAATTTCTCCGACAAACCATGAAATGTCCTGCATCCGCTGTACCGCATGTGCCGAGGCTTGTCCGGTCTCCCTGCTACCGCAACAGCTACAGTGGTATGCCAAAGATCAGGACTATGCCAAGTGCGAGGAATACAACCTCTTTGACTGTATTGAATGCGGTGCCTGTGCGTATGTCTGCCCAAGTGAAATCCCGCTGGTTCAATACTATCGCCAGGCCAAAGCAGAAATTCGTCAGCGCAAGCAGGATGAAGTAAATGCCGAGCGGGCCAAACAGCGCTTTGAAGCCAAAAAAGCCCGTTTGGAACGAGACAAGGCTGAACGAGAAAACCGCTTTAAGAAAGCAGCTGATGAGCGCCGCAAAGAAATGGCCGCTTCAGGAGGCGATGATGCGGTTGCTGCTGCTATAGCACGTGTTAAAGCCAAGCAAGCAGCTGCCAGCTCCGGAGCCGACACCGACAAGAAACCAGCAGTTGCAGCAGCGATTGCCCGGGCAAAAGCCAAGCAGGCTGCAGCCCAGTCCGGTGACAGCCAAGTTTCTCAAGAGGCTTTGCCTGACAATACAGAGATGGCAAAACTTCGCGAAGAACGCAAGCGCTTGGCTCGCGAGCGAAAAGCTGCCAAACAAGCAGAATCCACTGCAGAAGCATCAGCACCAAGCTCGACAGGCGATACCAAAAAAGATGCCGTCACTGCTGCGATTGCCCGTGCCAAGGCCCGCAAAGCTGCACAAGCATCCGAGCAAGCTCCGGAAGCACCAGAGCCTGCAGCGACTGAAGCAGAGGCAGATCCGAAAAAAGCAGCGGTCGCTGCTGCGATTGCCCGTGCCAAGGCCCGTAAAGCTGCTCAAGCATCTGAGCAAGCTCAGGAAACACCTGAACCTGCAGCGATCGATGCTGAAGCCGATCCGAAAAAAGCCGCTGTGGCAGCTGCGATAGCCCGTGCCAAGGCCCGCAAAGCAGCACAAGCATCCGAGCAAGCTCAGGAAACACCAGAGCCTGCAGCTACCGAAGCTGAAGCTGAAGCTGAAGCTGATCCGAAGAAGGCCGCTGTCGCTGCTGCCATAGCGCGTGCCAAGGCTCGCAAGGCTGCCAAAGAAGCTGAAGCACAGGCTGAGCAAACGCAGGACGAGCCAGTCAGCACAGTCACTGAGGAAGACGTCGATCCGAAGAAGGC
Source organism: Photobacterium sp. OFAV2-7 (assembly GCF_022347985.1). GTDB lineage: Bacteria > Pseudomonadota > Gammaproteobacteria > Enterobacterales > Vibrionaceae > Photobacterium. Next base: position 1,376 of record NZ_JAKRFQ010000172.1, on the reverse strand, counting down.
CGCTGTCGCTGCTGCCGTTGCCCGCGCCAAGGCCCGTAAGGCTGCCAAAGAAGCTGAAGCTCAGGCTGAGCAAACGCAGGACGAGCCAGTCAGCACAGTCACTGAGGAAGGCGTCGATCCGAAGAAAGCCGCTGTCGCTGCTGCCATCGCCCGCGCCAAGGCTCGCAAGGCTGCCAAAGAAGCTGAAGCACAGGCTGAGCAAACGCAGGACGAGCCAGTCAGCACAGTCACTGAGGAAGACGTCGATCCGAAGAAGGCCGCTGTCGCTGCTGCCATAGCCCGTGCCAAGGCTCGCAAGGCTGCCCAGCAGGCAGCAAAAGATACACAACAGAATAACGAGGATAACTAATCGTGGCTTTTAATATTGCCAGCTCACCCCATACACATAGCCGACGCAGTACCAGCGATATCATGCGTACTGTCATTCTTTGTTCGGCCCTTGGTATTGCTGCCCAATGGTTCTTCTTTGGCTGGGGTGTACTGATCCAGGTTATTCTAGCTTCTTTGGTAGCGCTCGCCTCTGAAGCTGTCATACTGATTTTGCGTAATCGCCCAGCCTTACCTTACCTGCGCGATAACAGTGCGCTGCTTACCGGTATCCTGGTCGGTATTTCAATCCCGCCGCTGGCTCCCTGGTGGGTCACAGTGATCGGTGTTGTCTTTGCTATTGTTATCGCCAAGCACTTATATGGTGGCCTCGGACAAAATCTCTTCAATCCGGCAATGGTTGCCTATGTTGTCTTGCTGATTTCCTTCCCGGTGCAGATGACAACCTGGTTACCACCCTCTTCAATCAGTGCCGCTCCAGTATCGCTGCTTGATAGCCTTTACACGGTATTTACCGGCTTTACCCAAGACGGGTTCAGTGTGCATCAACTCAGGATGTCAGCTGACGGGGTAACCATGGCAACACCTTTGGACACCCTGAAGACATCACTGACAACCGGCCATACCACAACTGAAACTCTCGCGAGCCCAATCTTCGGTATGATTGCCGGTATTGGTTGGGAGTGGGTAAATGTTGGCTTCTTGCTGGGTGGTTTACTACTGCTTAAATTACGCATTATTCAGTGGCAGATCCCTGTCGGTATGTTAGGCGCATTGTTTGTGATCAGCACCGTTGCCTTCTTGTTCAATCCAGACGGCACTGCTTCGCCAATTATGCACCTCTTTTCGGGTGCGACCATGCTGGGGGCATTCTTTATTGCCACCGATCCGGTATCGGCATCGACCACAATCAAGGGGCGTCTGATTTTTGGTGCCTTAATCGGGATCCTGGTTTACCTCATCCGGACCTGGGGTGGCTTCCCTGACGGTGTCGCATTCAGCGTGTTGCTGGCAAACATGTGTGTACCAATGATCGATTACTACACACG
>NZ_JAKRFQ010000171.1 GCF_022347985.1 Photobacterium sp. OFAV2-7 | reverse complement strand
CTTTTTCTGTTGAAAAAGGTACAACCAAGCACAGAAATGATTTTGGACAGTAAAAGTATCAGCCAAGGCTGTTATATTTTTACAAAATGGCTGGATACCAAACAGCATAGTTGTCTGATCAGATCAGAGAATTACGCTTTTTGGTATTATTTTTTACATCAAATTGATTTGGAGAAAAGCTATGCGCCATCCTGTGGTTATGGGTAACTGGAAGCTAAACGGTAGCAAGGAAATGGTATCTAACCTACTTAAGGGCCTTGATGCTGAACTTAAAGGTGTTGAAGGTGTTGACGTAGCAGTAGCTCCACCAGCAATGTACCTTGACCTGGCTGAGCAGCTAATCGGCAAAGGTGAAAGCAAAATCATCCTTGGTGCACAGAATGTCGACGTTAACGCAAGCGGCGCATTCACAGGTGATATCTCTCCTGAAATGCTAAAAGACTTCGGTGCAAGCCACATCATCATCGGCCACTCTGAGCGTCGTGAATACCACAACGAATCAGACGAGTTCGTAGCGAAGAAATTTGCTTTCCTAAAAGAGCACGGCCTGACTCCTGTTCTTTGTATCGGTGAGTCTGAAGCTCAGAACGAAGCTGGCGAAACTGTTGCAGTATGTGCTCGTCAGATCGATGCTGTGATCAACACCCAAGGCGTTGAAGCTCTAGACGGTGCAATCATCGCTTACGAACCAATCTGGGCAATCGGTACGGGCAAAGCCGCTACAGCTGACGATGCACAGCGTATTCACGCAGCTATCCGTGCACACATCGCAGAGAAGAGCGAAGAAGTAGCCAAGAAAGTTGTGATCCAGTACGGCGGTTCTGTTAAGCCTGAGAACGCTGAAGCATACTTCGCACAGCCGGACATCGACGGTGCGCTAGTTGGCGGTGCGGCACTGAACGCAGAAAGCTTCGCAGCTATCGCAAAAGCAGCAGCTAAAGCGAAAAAATAATCAACCTAGATTATCAAGCATAACAAAGGCTACCTTCGGGTGGCCTTTTTAGTGGCCGGTACACGCCGGCAACAGAAACAAAAAAGCCGACTCTCGAGTCGGCTTTTATCTATCAAGCAAAACCTGTCTTAGAACAGTTTGTCTGCCAGATCATACAGATCTTTGCGAACCGGGCGCTTCATGTTCTCAATCGCGTCGATGATGTCGTGGTGAACCATTTTTTCATTCTGGATACCCACACAGCGACCACCGTGACCTTCCATTAGCAACTCAACCGCGTAAGCACCCATACGAGAAGCCAGGATACGGTCAAATGCCGTTGGCTGACCACCACGCTGAATGTGGCCAAGCACTGTCGCACGTGTTTCACGGCCTGTCTCATCTTCGATGTACTTCGCCAGCTCGTTGGCATCGGTCATCAGCTCGGTAAGTGCGATAATCGCATGCTTCTTGCCTTTGTAGATCCCTTCTTTGATCTTCGCCAGCAGCTCTTCTTTGTTCAAACCGGTTTCCGGTGTGATGATGTACTCACAACCACCTGCAATCGCAGACATCAAAGTGAGATCACCACAATGACGACCCATTACCTCAACAATTGAGATACGCTGGTGAGACGAAGACGTATCACGCAGACGGTCAATCGCATCGATAACCGTATTCAGCGCCGTTAGGTAACCGATCGTGTAATCAGTTCCTGCTACGTCATTATCAATAGTGCCCGGCAGACCGATACATGGGTAGCCCATTTCAGTCAGCTTCTTCGCACCCATGTACGAACCGTCACCACCGATCACAACCAGTGCGTCGATACCGTGAATTTTCAGGTTCTCGATAGCCTGTGCACGTACCTTCTCGTCTTTAAACTCAGGAAAACGCGCTGAACCCAGGAATGTACCACCCTTATTGATCACATCTGACACGCTTGAGCGAGTCAGCTTTTCAATACGGTTCTGATGCAGGCCCTGATAGCCGTCATATACACCATAAACTTCCAGGCCTTCTGACAATGCAGCACGAACAACACCGCGAACCGCCGCATTCATACCAGGTGCGTCACCACCACTGGTCAATACACCAATCTTTTTAATCATGGTTACCCTCTGACTTTGGGAATTGAAAAATCAAATCCGGCACGAGTTACCGAGGTTCCCCCTCTCGGTACCATAAGCCGATATGCCGGGCTTATGCTCGTGTAAACTGTAACTTTCCTACTAATGTAGAAGTATTACAATTTTGATAAAAAATTTTGTTGATTCATATCACGATCCCCCCTGACTTCAGCCAGCAGCATGATATTTGCCTGTTCCGACAACGGATATGAAACGAAACTGTTAGCGTTCTGGTTGATGACCAAGGAGATACCGCCTACAAGGCCTCATCATGCCTTAAGTATATATCCTGCCATCAGAGCCACCAGTTGTGCATCTAGGGAGAGTGATAACCGCGGGCGACTGTGCATTTTCATCCATGATAATCACACCTATTCATAAGCACTCACTGGGCAATGTCACGCAGTATAGCTTTTTTACGGTGAAAATTAATAACAAAAATAATAGAGAAAGGTAATTTACTGAGGGATTTATTGGTCTGAGTAACGAAAAGCAAGCCGCAACCTAGGCTGCGGCTTCATCAGTGATTGTCAGCTTACTGATTTTTTTCAGCCCAGCGAGCCTGGCATTTTTCTGCTCGCTCCGCCTGTAGCTGCTGGTATTTCTCTTTTTGCTCGGCAGTAAGAATATTCAGCATCTCATGGCGCTTCTTCAACATAGTGATGCGGCGCTCGGTTTGCTGCTCTGACATTTGCTGAGCCAACTCGCGGACTGCGTTTTCGTCAAAATCAGCCGCCAGCAGCAAGGTCTGCATCTTCTGGTGGTTGGCCTGCATTTCAGCATGTTTCTCGCCAAAGCTGGCTTTCATCGCCTCACGGTTGGCTTCGCGCATGTCTTGCATTTGTTGCTTCTGCTCATCCGTCAGATCCAGATTGCGAAAGACCTTGTAGCCCTCTTTCATACCACAGCCACCTTTACCGCCATGGTAGCCGCCATGGTGACCATCTTTACCACCGCCAAAAGCCAGCACAGAGGCAGAACTGAGAGCCAGAGGAAGTGCGATTGCCATTACCAGTGTTTTCTTGAATGTAGTCATGATGTTCTTCTCCAAATGTCCGTCAGCGGGTATGAGTTAAGAATAACGACCACAAGGTAAACTGCTGTCTAAAGAACGTAAAACTGCGTAAAGCCAACTGACATTAACTTGGTTCCCGATGCGAGATTAGCGATACTGAGGCAATCCCATTCATCATGTCGCGTATTTACCTGAATAGGGCGAGACGGAAACAATAAGGTAGCTAACATGGCAAAAATTCTGCTGGTCGACGACGATACGGAACTGACCTCACTACTCAGCGACATCCTTGAAATGGAAGGTTTCGAGATCCTTGAGGCCAATAACGGCGAGGAGGGCCTCAGCAAAGTCGATGACAGCATCGATCTGATCCTGCTCGATGTCATGATGCCGAAGATGAACGGTACCGAAATGCTGCGTAAGCTCAGGGAAAGCTACTCGACACCGGTACTCATGCTGACCGCAAAAGGCGAAGAGATTGACCGGGTATTGGGACTGGAACTTGGTGCCGATGACTATCTGCCCAAACCCTTCAGTGATCGCGAGCTGCTGGCACGGATGCGGGCTATATTGCGCCGGACACAAACAGCCGGTAATGACTCGCGCAATAATACCCCCGACTGCCTGACCTATCAGGATATCGATATCTACCCGGGTCGACAGGAAGTCTTCTGCAAGGGCGAGCCGATAGAAATGACCGGTACCGAACTGGCCTTGCTAAGTTACTTTATTCAGCACCCGGGCAAAATCATAGCCAAGAACGAACTTAGCCTCGAGGTACTGGGCAAACGCCTGGCGCAGTTCGATCGTGCCATTGATATGCATGTATCGAACCTACGTAAAAAGCTGCCTGAACGCACCGACGGCAAGCCCCGCATCAAGACCCTTCGCGGTAAAGGCTACCTGCTGGTAGAGGAAATATAATGCAGCCAAGTATTGCGCCAACCCGCCGATACAGCCAACAAGGAGGCCTGCAATGAAACTACCACGTTTTTCCAGCCTGTATGGCCGGATCTTTGCTGTCTTCTGGCTGACCCTGCTGATTGTCGTCGTAACGGTCTTGTTGCTACCCAACCTCGATCCCCGGGCCCAGCATACGATCCCGGAACAGCAGCAAAAACGCTTTCAGGACTCGGCCCAGAGCATTGCCGAGAAAATCTCCTATGACAGGGGGCCGCTCAAGTACCGGCTGCAGCGTTTCACCAACCACGACCGCCACAAGGGATTCCAGCTCTATTTCACCACCGAGGAAGGTGAAATTATCACCCCGGATGGCCGCAACAAGGCACTGCGTAATTTTATCACCATGGCTGACAGCCCTAGTTCGCCGAAACAAAAGCTTTACGGGCGCTGGATGATGGCCGGGCCGTTTGCCTTGAGCTACGAGCAGCAAACCGTACTCATGTATGTCGGCCGGGTCTGGCGCAAGCCTCCGCCATTTTTCATTCAGATCCTGGACAAACCATTCCAGTTACTGCTTGTCACCATGCTGGTCAGTACGCCCTTGCTGCTCTGGCTCGCTTGGGCCATCAGTATTCCGGCCCGCCGACTTCAGCAAGCCGCAGAGCGGGTAGCGACAGGGCAATTCGAAGCCGATCCGAAACTGGAGGCCGGGCCCCGGGAGTTCAAGCAGGCCGGGGCCAGCTTCAACCAGATGGTTCAGGCCATCAACCAGATGATCAGCGGCCAGCAGCGATTACTGTCGGATATCTCCCATGAACTGCGTTCGCCGCTTACCCGCCTGAGAATGGCTACTGCGCTGGCCCAGCGCAAACAGGGAGAGAGCAAAGAACTCAGCCGCATTGATACCGAGGCAGAGCGGCTCGAAAAAATGATCAGCGAACTGCTGGAGCTGTCTCGGATGCAGGTAAACAGCCATGAGCTTCGCGAGCACTCCGATGCACGCAGCCTGTGGTATGAAATGCTGGAAGATGCCCGCTTCGAGGCTGAGCAAAACAACAAAACATTCACTGTCAGCGACTTGGATGAATGGCCGGTCAGCGGTAACCCCAACCTGCTGATCAGCGCCCTGGAAAATGTCGTTCGCAATGCTATCAAATACGGCAACGATGTCATCGAGGTCAATTTCAGCGTCAGAGACCACACCCTCAATATCGTCATCGACGATAACGGTGAAGGGGTGCCCGACAATGAACTGGATGATATTTTCCGCCCATTCTACCGCGTATCAACCGCGCGAGACCGAAGCAGCGGCGGAACCGGGTTGGGGCTGGCTATCACCGAGAGCGCCATCCGCCAGCATAGCGGCACCATCTTGGCCAGCCGCAGTCCGCTTGGAGGATTGCGGGTTACCATCACCCTGCCCCTGACACTGTAGCCAATGACGATTTCGACAGGCAATCAGACAATATGTTGTCTGATTGCCTGTTTTTTTCGCTACAATGAGGCCAAATTTCCAAACTGATAGCCGGACAATGTTTGATATCGCCCTGTACGAACCCGAAATCGCCCCCAACACGGGCAATATAATTCGCCTATGCGCCAACTGCGGTGCCAACCTGCACCTGATCGAGCCGTTAGGTTTTGATCTGGAAGAAAAGAAATTACGTCGTGCCGGGCTGGATTATCACGATCTGGCACACGTTCATCGCCATAAGAACTTCGATGCCTTCATGGCGGCGATGGAAAATCGCCGGATTTTTGCCTGTACCACCAAAACCACCAACTTCCATACCAATGCCAAGTTCGAAGAAGGGGATGTGCTGTTGTTCGGACCGGAAACCCGCGGTCTGCCGGCCGAGCTGATTGATAGCCTGCCACTCGAGCAGCGCCTGCGTATTCCTATGCACCCGGACAGCCGAAGCCTGAACCTGTCCAATGCCGCCGCCATCATCGGCTACGAGGCCTGGCGCCAGCTCGGGTTCAAAGGCGCGGTATAATCTCATTCAGAGACTGAAAAACAAAAAGCGAGAGTTGGTAAACTCTCGCTTTTGCAATTAATTTGGAACCGCGACACCGTGTTTAAATGCCGTCACCGGCCATAAAGGTTTGGCCGTTACCATTAAATTGCTGATCCATATCCATCGCAGGCTTCTCGCTACTTGGCCGGCCAACAATTTTCGCCGGCACCCCGGCCACCGTGGTATGCGAAGGCACCGGATTGAGTACCACCGAACAGGAACCGATTTTCGCCCCTTCGCCGACTTCGATATTGCCCAGTATCTTGGCACCGGCACCGATCATCACCCCTTCGCGGATCTTCGGATGGCGATCGCCGCCTTCCTTGCCTGTACCGCCCAGGGTTACGTCCTGAAGAATCGACACATCATTCTCGATCACGGCCGTTTCACCAATCACAATACCGGTCGCATGGTCGAACATGATCCCCTGGCCAATCGTCGCCGCAGGATGCACGTCTACCTGACAGGCAACCGAAATTTGATTTTGCAGATAGACAGCAAGGGCAACCCGCTTTTGTTTCCAAAGCCAGTTAGCCACACGGTAGCCCTGCAGGGCATGGTAGCCTTTCAGGTATAGCAGGGGAATGGAATACATCTCTACCGCAGGATCTCGTTCAACCACGGCACGAATATCGCAGGCTGCCGATTCGGTGATCATACAATCGGCGATGAAAGCCTCCTCAATCACCTCACGCACCGCCATCGCCGGCATCGACGGTGTCGCCAGCTTGTTGGCGAGAATATAACTAAGCGCAGCGGCTAAGTTATCATGCTTGATAATGGTTGCATGATAAAAGCTGGCCAGCATCGGTTCTTGCTCTGACTGCTCTCGCGCTTCCCGCTTGATAGCCTGCCAGACCTCATGTTGTTGACACTCCCTCACATCACCCTCTGTTCGTTTTGTCATCAAATCGGTATCTGTTTAACTTTAACGTGCTTGGAAAAAAAAACAACGCGAGCTTGCAGGCACGCGTTGTTATCTTGCTCTTAATCCTGTCCACGACAGCGTAAATTGCCGTTATTCGTCTTTTTTCTCGCGGGCCAGCAGATCTTTGGCTGCTTCACGGGCATCTTTACCCTGATAAAGTACCTGATAGATTTGTTCGGTAATCGGCATCTCAACCCCGTAGCGCTGGGAAAGTACCCAGACTTCCTTGGTGTTACGATAACCTTCTACCACTTGGCCAATATCATCCTGCGCCGCATCAACCGTTTTGCCCTGGCCCAGAGCCAGACCAAAACGACGGTTGCGTGACTGGTTATCGGTACATGTCAGCACCAGATCCCCCAGTCCCGCCATCCCCATAA
>NZ_JAKRFQ010000170.1 GCF_022347985.1 Photobacterium sp. OFAV2-7 | reverse complement strand
ATCTCGGCCACGGGTTATGCGACCTCGGATCTTCGCTTGGGTGATTTCAATGCCAATGCCTATGAGCTTGGCCTAAGCCTCAAAGTCTCTTCGCAGTGGCGCCTAAATGCACTTGCCGCCTATTACGAGCAGAGTAATGGCTATGAAAGCCGCTGGTGGGTACTGGGTGCAACCTATGAGTACTAACCAGCCTTTTAGTCACCGTTTTATGGCGATGACAGTACCCTGTGAAGTGATGATATTTGCGCCGGAACCGGCGCGAATCACGCAGGCCATTGAAGCCAATACCCGCCGTTTGGAAAGTAAGTTCAACTTCTATGATTCAGGTTCGGTGCTATCAGCTCAGATTAATCAGCGCAAGGCTGATAGCGTTGAAATTGATAACGAGACGTTGGTGGTGCTCACTAAGGTTCGCGAACACAGTAGTGCGACCAATGGCATTTTCGATATCACGATCGGAACTGTAAAAGCTTTCCAGCAAACAGGTGGTTCTGTCAGCCGGGAAGAGGCTTACCAATTTGCCCAACCTTATATGGGGCTATCATCCTGGAGCCTGGAAGAAGGAATGCTTAACTTTGCCTTTTCACAAACCCGTATCGATCTGGGTGGAGTGATAAAGGAAGTGGCTGTTGATCAGGCTATCGACATCGCGACTAAGCATAATGCGAGCGGTGTACTGATCAATTTTGGTGGTGATATTCGCGTATCAGGCGGAAAGCCTGATGGCAGTGACTTTGTAGTGGCCGTGCTCAATCCCAAAGATCCGTCACGGCCAATTTTCGCACTGCCGTTGCGGGATCAGGCCCTGACGACCTCGGCGCACTATGCCAGACGCTATCAGTTCAGTGATCAGGAAACATCACATATTCTTTCTGAGCAAGGAACACACCGTCGCATTCTGTCGTCGACAGTGGTGGCTGAAACCGCCCTCCAGGCCGGTATTTTCAGTACTTCGCTGACGATAGACCCAAGAATATCAGCGCCGGAATCAGTGGGTTTCGCATTGGTCGATGACCAGCTTACCGTTCACCAAGACATAGAATTTCTAAATCAATGAAGCATATATCCCAATTGATTCCGCGAGCTTTTCGGTTGTTTGCGGGAATAGTATTTACATTGTGCATGAGCTTCGCCGTGCAGGCTGGCGAAGAGAAATCCTTCCTGCCTGTCGAGCAGGCTTTTCCTTTTTCTTATCAGCTTGTCTCTGATGCTGACGCTGGTGAAGGTGGAAGGGCGCTGAAAGTAACCTTCGATACAGCAGAGGGCTATTATCTTTACCATAAACGCTTTTCGTTTAAGACCAATAGCGATTCGCTGGTAGTGGGGGAGCCTCGCTACTCAATTGCCGCCGAGCAAAAACAGGATCCCAATTTTGGCGATGTAAAGGTGTACCATCGCCCGCTGACCATTACCGTGCCATATACGGGGCAGGGGGAAGCCAAAATCAGGTTTCAGGGCTGTGCTGATGACGGCTTGTGTTACCTGCCTCAGACTAAGAAGCTTGATTTGGCAGCGGCTCAATCTGTTGAGCCGTCAAAACCTTCTCAAGTATCACTGGATTCCTCATTGGCAAGCGATACTCAGGGGCTTTCTGAGCTATTGAAAAATACCAGCCTGCTACAGGCGCTGGGCCTGTTTTTCCTTCTGGGGCTGGGTCTGTCATTAACGCCTTGTGTACTGCCAATGATCCCGATTCTGTCGAGTATTATTGGTGGTCAGGGTGAATGGATGACGGGCTGGAAAGGCTTTCGTATTTCGCTGGCCTATGTCTTGGGGATGGCGACAAGCTATGCCTTGGCGGGTGTCCTGACAGCAACACTGGGGCAGGGGCTTAACTTACAAGTTGCAATGCAGCAGACCTGGGTACTGACCTTGTTTGCAGTCTTATTCGTGTTGCTCGCCCTGTCGATGTTCGGCTTTTATGAGCTGCAGTTGCCTTCGCGTATTCAGGTCGCGCTTAACAGTCAGTCACAGCGATTGACTGGCGGCAAGGTGATCACCGTATTTGTTATGGGGGCCGTGTCTGCGCTGGTGGTATCGCCGTGTATTTCGGCACCGCTGGCAGGCGCACTCCTTTATGTGTCTACGACGCAGGACTGGGTCCTCGGCGGAGCGACGCTGTTTACGCTGGCGCTTGGTATGGGCGTGCCTCTGGTGGTAATTGGTACCTCGGGCGGTAAGTTCCTGCCAAGAAGCGGTCCGTGGATGGTCAAGGTGAAGCAGTGTTTCGGCGTTATGCTGCTGGCAGTTGCTATTTTGCTGGTGAGTCGTTTTGCAGCTCCTTGGGCAACGCTTGGACTATGGGCATTGCTACTGATTGGTAGCGCGATTCACTTTGGGGCGTTGGAAGCGGCACAAAGTGGCTGGCAGCGAACCACTAAGTCTCTATCTTTTATCTCGTTGGTATATGGCGTGATCCTGCTGGTGGGTATGCTGACCGGAGCGGATGACCCGCTTGATCCGCTAGGCCCATTCAGTCGAGGTGTTCCGACATCTCAAGCGGCTCCTGCAAGCCAGTTTACCAAAGTCACTGCTGTGGCAGAGCTGCAGCGTGGCATAGACAACTTGGAGCCTCGACAATTAGTCACCATAGTCGATCTTTATGCTGACTGGTGCGCGTCATGTAAAGTCATGGACAAGAATGTTTTTCAAGACAGTGAAGTGATGGCGAAGATGGCGAACTTTAATAGCCTGAAGTTTGATGTGACAGCCAACACCGATGAGCAGGCTTCATGGCTATCCGAGAGGGATCTGTTCGGACCGCCGGGAATCCTGTTCTTCGACAGCCAGGGTAACGAGATCAAACCACTTAGAGTAGTCGGCGAGCTTGATAAACAGCAGTTCCTGACTCACATAGCAAAAATCGGCCAGCAGGGCTAAATGCAATAAGCAAATTCCCTTAAATGATACAAGCCTAGTCACATTGCGTTGTGGCTAGGCTTGTTGTTTCTGCTCTATGTTGTTGGTGTTTTGCGATATTTAGTGCATCGAGTTAGTCTTGTTTGGCTCTGGCTGCCTGCCGAGCAAAATATTCCTTGGTCAGCTTAAACACGACAGGGCTAAGCAGCAGCAGGGCAATTAAGTTTGGAATAGCCATCATGGCATTTAACGTATCGGCCAGTAACCAGATAAATTCGAGTGAGCTGGTTGCACCGATAGGTACCGCGATAATCCACAATACGCGGAAAGGAACAATCGCCTTCACGCCAAATAGATACTGGATACATTTTTCGCTGTAGAAACTCCAACCGAGAATCGTGGTAAAGGCAAAGATTGAAAGTGCGATGGCAACAATATAATTGCCAAGCCCCGGTAGTGAGGATGCAAATGCTGCCGAGGTCAGTGCTGCGCCGGTCTCGCCGCTGAGCCAGGCACCCGAGACCACAATCGAGAGGCCGGTGATACTACATACCACAATGGTATCGATAAATGTCCCCAGCATTGCCACGAGCCCCTGAGCAACAGGGTTCTTTGTTTGCGCTGCTGCGTGGGCAATTGGTGCACTCCCCAAACCGGCTTCGTTGGAAAAGATCCCTCGGGCAACACCAAATCGGATAGCGGCCCAAACTGCTGCTCCGGCAAACCCGCCTTGGGCAGCAACTGGTGTAAATGCGCTGCTGACGATTAAGCTAAACGCGGCCGGGATCTCAGCGGCGTTCATGCCCAGAATTAATAATCCAGAAGCAATATAGAAGGCAGCCATTAGCGGAACCAGCTTACCGGCGACATCTGCAATACGTTTGATCCCTCCCATGAGTACAAGCCCAACCAGGATCATCATGACTAGGCCCGATACCATGGGAGGAATACCGAAGTTAGCATCAACGGCAGCAGCAACGGAGTTTGATTGAACGGTATTACCGATACCAAAGCCAGCTATAGAGCCAAAAATGGCGAAGGCGGTACCTAACCATGCCCATTTGCTGCTCAGTCCGTTTTTGATGTAGTACATCGGGCCGCCGACATGGTTGCCGTCCTCATCGGTTTCACGGTATTGGACAGCACATACGGCTTCTGCAAATTTCGTTGCCATACCGACAAGGGCTGTACACCACATCCAGAACAGTGCGCCCGGTCCGCCGAGAAAAATCGCTGTTGCCACACCGGCTATGTTACCAGTACCAATGGTGGCGGAAAGGGAAGTCATTAGCGCATTGAACGGGCTGATTTCACCCTTGCTATCATCATCTTTCTCCGGGATACGGCCTGACCACAGCAGTTTAAAACCGGAACCCAGTTTGACAATCGGCATGAATTTCAGGCCGACGGTCAGGAAAATGCCGACACCGAGGATCATCACCAGCATGGGGACACCCCATACCAGGCTGTTTATTGCAGAGATAAGGCTGGCTAAAGACTCCATAGGGTATGCCCTTCAAGTTTTTATAATATATGCAAAAACATAGGTGCTGTTCGTAATAAATACAAACATCATTAACGTGAAATGTGGTGCTGTTGCTATCTCAAGCACTTGGTAGAAGTGCGTTATAAAGCGGTAGTGAGGCAGCTGGTCTGGCTATAAGCTCTGTTACTGGCATGAAACCAAAATGAAACGGAAAAATCATGATAGCAAACTAGGGAGTGAGTACACTTAATAGTGGCGTCCAGCTTTTTTCCCTTGCGAGCTACCATATCGAGCATAGTTAGCGTCACGGTGAGAGGAAAGCGGGTGGACGTAACCCTATAGTGAAGATTTTGAAGCAAACGGAGAGTAAGGAATGGGTTATGCGTCATTGGAGCAGGAAGAACAAGCAGCGATTGACTAAGCAGTATAAAGTGGAGCATATGGCCGCTAAGCTGATCAATGAAATGTTGGCTAAAAAAGTCACTACAAGGTCAATCTCCACGACTGAACGGCTATAACAGAGCCTTATTACAATCGAGAACACTTTTTTATATTTTTGGGCCGTGTATCACGGTCTTTTTAATTAGCGGACTATTTGAATGTATATCAGTGAAGAAAATGGTTTAGGTGTTTTATATAGCTCTAACTTTTGTATTTTGGGATTTGATTGGGCCTGATTAGTTTGTTAATACTAAATCTAGAATTTAAATAATTAATTGTATTAGCAAGTTCTCGACTAGATAAGAGGTGTTGATGATTAGGCAGTATGCGGTATTTTCGAAAACGTACCCAAGAGTTCATTGGTTTATTGTTGCGATGTTGGTTCTTGTTCATGTCATAAGCAGTTATTTTATACTTGAAAGCAATGAGCTGATATTTGCCTGGGGCGTGTGCTTGCCCGCTCTACCAATACTTTTCTTTGCCACAGCATCTAGCTACAAGAAAAAGTACCTACACGGATAGTATGATAGATACTCAACATAACAAGGAGTTGAGTATTGTAACTAAGGGATGCTTAATAAGAATCATTATCATTGCATAAGTTGCTGTTATTACAGGTATAGTAGACTCGCAGAATGCTATCCCTAAAAGCATAAGCCTAAAGATATGGATGTCGACCAGTGTATTTGTAAAGTAGCTATGCGATACATTGCATGTTGTTATGCTGATCGTCCTATCCTTGTCCTTCAACGGAATTTAGTATCTTATTTCTGTTATTTTGCTCGCGTTTTTAAAATAAACATGGACGTAAATATAGTTAATCAACAATTAATTTTCTTGATAGTTAATTTAGAGAGCTATTGCAATAATGAAAGCAGTGATTATTTAAGCCATTTATTTGACCATTAGCGTCAAATAAATATCTACCCAACGTTGTTTGCTATCGATATTAGAATAAACAACCTGCACATTAATTGATGCTGGTTCCAAATTTATATTAATTTAACTGTCAGCTATTCTTTCGGAGAATATGCGCGTATGTGAATAGGTGTTTTTATCGCCATGTCATTTTTCTTCTTACTGGTTGTTATTACGATCTACCGCTTTATGGGTAATTATCCCGTGTTGTATCCATCCCGAACACTAGAAATAAAAAATGGTGATAACGAAGCCTAGAGGAACTTTCGTTATCACCAAAAATAGGCACAAGTGCCTTGAAAGAGAGGTGGTGTTCAATGTTCATTAGTGAGTATAGGCGCTCTTTGAGAAACTAGGACTTTTTTGTTGTACATTTTTTCTGTGTAATTTGTCATAGCTCGATAGTCTCGCTCAATTCATACACTTAGTCTGCAATACGCAGGTACAAAAAAGGCCACTCGAAAGCGGCCTCTAATCTTTCGGAAATCCCGAGTTTATTCTTTACCGAACACGTTGTTTTCCTGCTCCTGAACGCGGATAAACGTGGTGCGTTTTGTCAGCTCTTTCAGCTTCGCCGCGCCAACGTAGGTGCAGGTTGAGCGCACGCCGCCCATGATGTCCTGGATGGTATTTTCCACCGGGCCGCGGTATGGCAATAGTACGGTTTTTCCTTCGGCTGCACGGTACTTGGCAACACCACCGGAGTGCTTGTCCATCGCGCTTTGAGAAGACATGCCGTAGAACTTCATGAACATCTTGCCGTCTTTTTCGATGACTTCGCCGTTGCTTTCCTCGTGGCCGGCCAGCATGCCGCCCAGCATAACGAAGTCTGCACCGCCACCGAAGGCTTTGGCTACGTCACCGGCACAGGCACAACCGCCGTCACCGATAATACGGCCCCCCAGGCCATGCGCTGCATCGGCACATTCAATGATGGCTGATAGTTGCGGGTAACCAACGCCCGTTTTTACGCGAGTGGTACATACCGAGCCCGGGCCAATACCCACTTTTACGATGTCGGCACCGGCAAGGATCAGCTCTTCTACCATATCACCGGTAACAACGTTACCAGCGCTAATGACTTTATCCGGGAACTCAGCACGTACTCTTTCAACGTACTCAACTAGGTGCTCCGAGTAACCGTTGGCGATATCGATGCAGATAAAGATCAGTTCATCGGTCATCGCCATGATGTCTTTGGTTTTCTGGAAGTCAGCGTCTGAGGTACCGGTTGATACCATGACATTGTTTAGTACGTTGGCGTCGCTGCGTTTGATGAACTCAGCCCAGTCAGCCACGGCGTAGTGTTTGTGAACGGCTGTCATAACGCCGTGCTTGGCCAGCGAAGCGGCCATTTCGAAGCTACCAACGGAATCCATATTAGCCGCAATAATAGGTACACCTGACCATTGACGACCGCTATGCTTGAATGTAAAATCGCGGGTTAATTCAACTTGAGAACGGCTTTTTAGGGTTGAACGTTTTGGACGAAACAGTACATCTTTAAAACCTAACTTCAAGTCTTGTTCGATACGCATTGGTATTTCCTTAATCTTATCGAATTTTGCCCTTTGGCTTTCTTGCTATTGGCAGATAGCAGGT
>NZ_JAKRFQ010000169.1 GCF_022347985.1 Photobacterium sp. OFAV2-7 | reverse complement strand
AAGCCGTTCCGGCCAAGGCGCTGGGGCAGGCTGTGCCAATTCGCTCGCAGGTGACACCGCTGTACAACAGTAACAACCACTACGGCCAGTTTCTGGTATCCGCGACAATTCCGGCTCTGTGGCAGGTTCTGATTGTTGTGACAACGATAATGGTCCTGGCTGCAGAATGCCGCCAGCAGGGTATCAGGACGTGGCTGCAACCAGCACCGGCTTGCAACCTGTTCGCCAAATTACTTCCCTATACCTTCTTGTTCTGGCTGCATGGAATACTGTTCCTCTGGGGATTGTATGTCCTTCTCGGCTGGCCAATGCACGGTAGCTGGACCATTCTTCTGCTGGCACAACTGCTTACGGTGATTGCCTGTCAGGGCGTAGCGGCGTTGTTCTTTCTGTTGCCGCTTGATGCCACCAAGGCTATGAGTCTGGCTGCTGGCTTTACCGCTCCGGCTTTTGCGTTTGTCGGTGTGACTTTTCCGGCCACGGACATGCCCATGTTTGCTCAGGTCTGGCGGGCAATGCTGCCTGTGACTCACTATCTCGAAGTTCAGGTACATCAGGTCAATCATGGCCAAAATATTATCGAGGCGCTACCTGCTCTCGGGACATTGTCGTTCTTTGCCCTGGCGCTTGTCGTTGCACTGTTGAGGGTGAGGAGATTGGCTAATCAAGGCAATGACAGAGACGGTCTGAAAGGAGTGACATCATGAGCTGGCGAGCCTTGTGTAAGTTTGAGCTAAACGCCATTTTTACCAACCCGTCGATCCTCTTTACGGTATTTGGCGGCGTGCTGATTTACTCTTTTTTGTACCCGTTGCCATATTCTCAGCAGCTTCCGCGCGAGCAGCAGGTTGTTGTGGTCAACTTGGACAACAGTCAGATTAGCCGTGAGCTGGAGCGTATGGTGGATGCGACACCGCAGATACAGCTTGCAGCGCGTGCCCCAGGTATTGAACAGGCCAAGGAAATTCTCAATGCCGGTACGGTTGAGGGGCTGTTGGTGATCCCGGAGCACTTTTCGCGTGACTTACTGCTCGGCAAGAGTCCGACCCTGGCCTATGCCGGTGATGCGGCCTATTTTCTCGTTTACGGCTCGGTTGTAGAAGGGCTGACAACAGCGGGAGGAACGCTTGGTGCCAAGGCCAAAGTGTCGCGCATGGTGATGTCGGGTGAGAATATGGCGCTGGCTTCTGAGCAGTATTCGCCAATCAAGCTATCTATGCAGCCGGTGTTTAACCCGACGATGGGCTATATCAATTATGTCGTTCCGGCTGTTTTTGTCCTGATTCTGCACCAGACACTACTGATTGCGGTAGCTCTGCTGGAGGGGGGCCAAAATGAATATGCCAGACAGGGAAAGAATGGTTACTGGCGGCAGTATCCGGTCTTGAAGGTGGCACTGGTAAGAGCCTGTCTGTTCGTGCTGATTTATCTGCCTTTGGTCATGTACTATTTTGGTTTTAGTTTTTCTTTCTATCAGATCAACCAGCTGGCGACTATCCCGGATTTGCTGGCCGTCACGGTGCCGTTTTTGCTGGCAGTGATTTTTATGGGGATGATCATCGGACAGCTGATCCCAAGGCGGGAACTGGCGACAGTGGTGGTATTGCTTAGCTCGATACCACTGATTTTCTCAGTGGGATTCATCTGGCCGGTGTCAGCGATCCCGGCCCCTATTACTGCGTTGGTTCAACTGGTACCGGCTACACCGGCAATACATGCTTTCCTGAGGTTGAATCAGATGGGGGCAGATTTTGAGCAGATCATTCATTTGTGGGGTCAGCTATGGTTGCAGGTAGCAGCTTACGGCGGGATCGCCCTGTTAATGTATCGGAATCGAAACACACAATAACCATAATTAAAAAGGGAAGTTAGACTTCCCTTTTTAACTTATTGCTTTATATCTGCGCTAGGCTCGACATAAGCTTTGGTTCCCCAAAGTGGAACCGTAGAAAGGCTATGCTTGAAACTTCCGTCAGTTTCTTTGGTTGTGTAAGACAAGTAGAGCAGGGTTTGGTTATCAGCATCATAGATGCGTCTTACCTTCATCGATTTGAAAAAGATGCTTTTCGACTTTTTAAATACCACTTCGCCTGATTTACTCTTGTCGATGTTAGCAATCATCTCTGGTGTAATTTCGCCTGTCTGGCGGCAAGAAATCGAACTGTCACTTGGATCGGCCAGGCTAAAGTCGGCTTCGATCGAGGCAATATGACACGTCACACCAGTAACCTCATCGTCTTTCAGATTTTCAATTTTGATGTCTTTCATGGTGAAAACACCAAGGCTAACATCACCAACCTCATTGTCAGAGCAGCCTGCTAACAAGGTTGTTGCTGCAAGTAAACCTGCAATTAACGGCATTTTTTTCATTCTTCTTCTCCATGCGAAGTATTTGGGCCGGGGGCAGTGCAGCCGGATATTAGCCAATGATACCAATTTCATCAGATTTACCAATGAAAACACCCAATTATCTCGACGCTCGGTTCCCTATCTGCCACAATTTTTCGGCATGTGAGCCGATAAGCCAGAAGGTCAGGGCCAGAATGGCAAAGAATACCGTCTTATGGAAAGACTCCCAGAAGTACTCGAAATAGCGGGTGTAGAGGTTTATCAGCAAAAAGGTTATGCCAAAGCTTCGGCACAAGGTGCTGTCTGACTTTATACCTAGGTAGAGAATAGCGAGACAGCAGCCACCGGCAATGAACGACCAATGCAGTAGTTCAATTTGCTTGACCTTGCTCCAGCTGGCGACGTCTTCGTAGTTGCCGAAAATAGAGAGCAGCCATAACGCTGTCAGGAAATAGAGCAACCCGACAAATAGGGTGGGCTCCTTTAAATGGCGATATCGCTCTTGCCTGCCTGTGAGTAAGCTCAGGGTGATCACGAACAATCCGACAAAGACAAACCGCAGCGGCAGGTTCATCCCCAGGAAGTAGCCGCTGGAGCCTGCCAGGTAACTGGTTTGCGACAGTACCCAGGCCCCGAAGCCGAAAAGGGCAAAAAGCCAGATCAGTACCGATGACAGGCGAATGCCCAGTACGGCATAGATACCAGTCAGTACCAGGAGCAAAATGGCATCATGGGTGGTATCGAATAGTGCTGTTTCGCTGAGAAAGCCGATGGAGACGGCTGTCATCAATACGCCAAAAAAGAAGGTAGCTTCGTTGCTGATATTCTTCTGTGGGTGCTTCTTGCGACGCTGTACGCCTGCGCGATAAAAGAGCACGGCAATGCCGCCGCTGATAACTGAAAGGATGCTGGCCGGGGTGTCGATAATCGTTGCCAGTAGCTCCATAAGGTAGTCATCGGCCAATAAGACGCCAATGGAAATGATGAAGCAGGTGATGGCTATCCAGAATGAGTAAACAGCCAGTAGTTTCCAGTCGAAGCCAACCACTTGATAGCTGCCTCGAAGCTGTCTGGCTTGTTCGTCAGAAATCAGTTGCTCCTGTTCCCAGTGCGTGATGGCTGAGTTGAGCACTTTTGCTTTTTGTTTGCTTACTTTCATATTTGGCTTGGCACTTTCCGTTAATCAAAAAGGCGCCAATTAGCGCCTTTTTTAACAATACCGTCCCGATTTACTGGGGAGGTTCCGAGCCCGAGATAGCTTCTGGCATGAATGTCAGGATATGTTGTTCTGAGGTCAGAGTCAGAATGTTGTTTTCCAGCGCGATGCTGTTCCACTTCTGTAGCGACTTGGTCATGATGGACTCTACCGTTGCCTGATCATCCTGAATGCACGCCATTTTGGTCGACCCCATGGCGGTGATTCGGAGTTTGCTCTCTTCTGTTACCTCGACCTGGCCAAAAAAGCGGTTACAACCACTGAACCCGGCAACTTTCCACTCTGTATCAATTGTCATGCCGGGAGGGGTTCTCGGTTCCGATATATTGACATCTTTACCATCAATTTTTGTCAGAACCCAGTTATCTTTCAGGTTGTCTTTTGAGAAACCCGTCTGTACTTCTTGCTCACAACCAACCAGGAAAAAAGCGCTCAGTATCCCTGCCTTCAGCAACTTTTTCATAAAAATTACCTCATTACCACGATAATGGCCCCGTGTGCTAATAATAGTATACCCACTTGACTGGGGTAACTCGTTTCGGGGTATAAAGAAATAGTTAGATATTTCCTCGGCCGAAATAGTTCACTTCACCATCGCGATAATGAAAATCTTCTTTGCTTTTTGTCTTGTAAGCCTGAAGGGCCTCTTGTGCCTGACAGTAACTTTCGTTTTTGCTATATGCTTCGCGGGTGGTATCGATGGCCCGTTCGGCAGCACGACGAATATCAGGGTCGATTTGCGTGTTACTGAAAATAGCGTGCTGTTCGATAAGCAGTTTTCCGACGCTTTCCCTGCAGATTTCCTCGTTCTCGGGCAGAGCGTGAGTGACTTGTGCCTGAGTAAAGCCTGATAGCGCGAGAAGAAGAGGAATAGTACAGCGGAGATTTGGCATCAGACATTTCTTTCAGTGGGATAGGAGTCGGTGATTATATGTCCTTAGTGCAAATACTCAACTTCCAACCGTCAAAGAACGAATAGATGGCTTAAATATCACACAAGTATGGAATGAGTGTCATATCTCGCGTAAGGGGAGTTTTGACAGGCATTCTCGGCACAGGCAGTCTGGCGACTCTATTCCTGAGGTGTCTCTTTTGGCCAGCTCGAAGCACCAGCAGGATGATTTGCCGGCACTGATATCACAGTAGGCTAGTTTTCCGCACGAGCTGCAGGTATGCGTTGAACGTTTGCCTTTTATTTCATCTATGGTCTTGGTCTGTTTTTCATCATTCATCAGGCGCCATCCGGTAATTTCTGTCATGGTGCGAAAGCAACCACTACAGATCCCTTCGTGATTTTTACATTTTGCGACACAAGGTGTTTTCACTCGTTATGCTCTGTACTGCTCGTTACGGGAGCAGTACAGTAACACCAAGGTCGCGTGACAATCTAGCGTTTTCGCCAGATGGTCATTTCTGACAGACTATGTTGGAACTTCCTCTTGGTTTCGCGGATCACGAAGGGGATCTCCTTGACTGCAATAAGTTCGAAGTGGGGGATGAGAGTTTCGGTCAGCCCGTCGAGCGTGGTGAAGTTTTCGCCATGCACTTTGATGCCACCCAGCCAGTTTGCCTTCGTCGTGTACTCTTCCAGCCAGGTATAGGGAGAGGCGATCACCAGATAACCGCCTTCATTGATGCGCTGGTGGATGGTTGTTAGAAAGGCCTTGGGATCGCCGAGCCGGTCTATAAGGTTTGAGGCATAGACAAGATCATAACCGCTGAACTGCGGCTTGAGGTTGCAGGCATCACCCTGGACAAAATTCACTTTTCTGACCTCTTCACTGTAATTTAATTGGGCCAATGTAGTGCTCTTGAATTCTACCAAGTCCCCTTCTGTGCGAATGGTATAGCGTTTCTCGCCCTGCTCGCTCAGGTTATAGGCCTGCTGGATAAAACGGGCAGAGAAATCAATACCGTCGACATGATCGAATGTCTTGGCGAGCTCAAATGAGGCGCGTCCAACAGAGCAGCCGATGTCTAATGCCTTGGCCGTGTGGCTAAGCTGAATTTCGCTCAGGCACTGCTTGACGCCGTTAACGCAAAAGTTCGGTACTGAGAAGTACTCGTCGCCATAGTGAAATTCAAGATACTGGGAGATAAGCTCATCAGTCTCATAGACATTGAGCGAGGTCATGCTGGCCGGGTCCTGGTTCGACTCGATGTAGCGGAACCCGGCGTGCTGGTAGAAGTGACGTCGAAATGCATAGCGCGAAGAGCTGATCGATTCGTTACCGGTCGATATCCATGAGCCGCCTTTGATTAGGTTATGTTTACCGTCAAACGTCGGGGTCGAGAAGTCATCATACAGCGGGTGGACCTGAAATCCCTGAAAGCCATCAATACTGGTTTCTGTCCATTGCCAAGCATTGCCCAAAATATCGTAAAACCCTTCATGTTCAAATCGGTCTACTGGACAAGAGGAAGCGAAGTAGGCCAATTCGATATTGCCGGGGGCTTCGTGCCAGGTCGGTGAATCGTCTTCGATGTTGCTTCGCAGTATGTACCATTCGGCTTCGGTCAGCAGCCGGATATTGGCCTGAAGTTGCTCAGCCTTCCAGTTACAAAACGCTTTGGCCTCCAGTTGATTGACTTCTACCGGCCAGTTAAGTGGCAGCGGAATCTCTTCTGTTAGGTTGCGCTGCAGCCATTGGTTATCCTGCTTGCGCCAGAAGCGTGGCATGGTGGCCTGGGTATACGAAAGCCATGCCTTTCCTTCGTCGTTCCAGTAGCGCTGTTTGCGGTAGCCATCATCATTAACAAAAGCCATAAACTCTTGATTGGATACCAGGTATTTGGATGCTTTAAAATCATCGACTTTGAATGTCTGCTGGCCGAATTCGTTATCCCAGCCATAGGTATCGTCGTTATCATGCTTTCCTAGTGTCATTGTCTCGCCACCGACAGAGAGCAACTGATTGGAAGGCGCTGTACCTGTGTCCCGGCAGGCTGGCCAGTCGGGGTGGGGTGTTACATCACAAAGTGGGAGTTGGCGAATGATAACGGAGGATGTTTCGAGGTGGATGCGCTCATGCTCGATTCCCATCAAGATCACCCAGCCAGGATCGTCCTGGGTTATGGGCAGGGCGACAGGCATCTCGTCGATGACAGTATTGACCAGTCGGCTGACTTCGTTTCGATAGGTTTTAACTTCACTGACAGAGGGCCAGTCATAGTGGTTCTCGTCAAGATCATCCCATGACATTTCGTCGACGCCGATGGCAAACATCGACTCGAAGTGCTTGTTAACTCGATGATCAATGTATTTACCGAGCTTTAGCTTGTTGATGTAAAAAACGGCAGTGTGGCCGAAGTAGAAGATAAGAGGGTGGCGTAGCGGCTCAGGTTTGCTGAAGTAGGCACTGTCTTTATTGATCACCTCGAAGAGAGATTCGTACAAAGCCCATGTCTGATTGAATGCTTGTTTTAGTTCCTGACGCTTTGAGTTTTCATCGTCACCTGACAGTAACAGGGTCCGAGTGGCTGTAGTCAGTTTGTTATCCATTGAGCTATTCCCTTCTTAAACAGTATCTTTAAACGTAGTCAGAGAGGAAATGGTTCACCAAAACATCGGTGAGATTTTTGCCATACTGGTTAGAGGGGTCATTGCGGATAATTTCACGAGGACATAGGGTTATATGAGAAAGTGGACAGTGCCAACTTGGATATTAGTGGCCACAGGGTTACTGCTTAATGTGATATCTGCTCTTATGACCAATTTTTTTATTGATGATATAACCCGTCAGACAAATGAAATCATTCAAAGACAGCAAAA
>NZ_JAKRFQ010000168.1 GCF_022347985.1 Photobacterium sp. OFAV2-7 | reverse complement strand
CACCGACAGACGGCCATAAATCTCGCCTCCCGTCATTCGCTCAAGCAAGGCGGCACGTTCATCGGCACCGGCTTTCAGGAACGCGGCAAACTCCCCCTGCGGCAACATCACCGCACGGCGGAACTGCTCGAAGGTCAAGCCGACCAGACGCTCAATTTCCGCTTGCAACTCTTGCTTCTTGCCGGCAAAGCGCTGACCGGTTTCCAGGTTTTCCAGCCACTGCTCCGATGCCTGGATCCGCCCCTCGGCACGGCCACGGGCACGGCGGACATGCCAGTGTGCACGCCAGTGGCTACCGTCATTGGCGACAAAGTCAACTTCGGCAAAACCTTCCGCCTTACCACGTGACAAAATACTACGAACATCATTGGCCTTAATGCGGCTGACATCGTCATCACGACCAATTTCCGCATCATTTTTCTTGTTCGACTTCAAGCGGGGGATCCGGTCAAAAAGAGCCAGACAAATTGCATCCAGCAAGGTCGACTTGCCGGCGCCTGTTTTACCGGTAATGGCGAACAGTCCCGCGTCACCAAGGCGACCGTGGGCAAAATCTATCTCGAATTTATGTTGTAAGCTGGCAAGGTTCTCGCCGCGTAGCGCTAGAATTTTCATCGTTATTATTCCACTACTCTATTCTGTGACCGTTTCGCTATCGTCCAGTTGACCAAGCAGACTCTCAAAAGCTGCGGCCATCGCTTCATCCGGCTCGCCGTCGTACTTTTTCCCCCAGCTCAAGGCAAACACCTGCTGCGGTGAAACATCTGACAGGCGGCGGTGGCGCAGATCATCCTGTCGCTCCTGCTGCTGGTAGTGCGGGGTGATTTTGGCCAGCCTAATCGCTTTTCCATCTAGTGCGGCGAGCACTTTTTCGCGCAATAAGGCCCGAGGCTTATCAAGACGGACATGCACCTCGAGAAACGGCTGCTGCTCGCGAGGAAGATCATCAACCTCTAGGGCCTCAAGCTCTTCCAGCACCTGCTCCAACGGTGCTGGAGAACGCGGTACTTTTAGCATGTCTACAGCACGTGGGATCGTGATAGGCTCAATATCAGTCACTTGGTCGCCATCTAGCTCTACGACCACGATCTGATGCTTGTAGTCCCGCTCGGACATCGACAAGGGCAACGGTGAGCCGCTATAGCGAACATGCTCTTTCTTCGCGACCCGTTGCGCCAAGTGCAGATGTCCCAACGCAACATAGCTAATATCATCAGCAAAAATAGAGGCCGGCAGCGCATGCTGGTTTCCCCCGAGTACTCGACGCTCCGACATCTCGGACAACTTGCCGGAAGCCATAAACGCATGCCCCATACCAATCAGCGCCTGTTGGCTGCTTTTCTGCTCCCGGGCAGCCTGCGTCATCTCGGTATACAGGGTCTCAACCCCCTTGATCAAACGATCATCCTCTTCAGCCAGATTGTCTGTTCGCAAGTCTGCGCTACGCAGGAACGGCACCGCCAGCACCCAAGCAGTCTGCTCACCCGATTTGTTGGTAAGTGGTACCAACATCCGCTGATGATCAAGCTGACCGTCTTCACCACGATGAATCCCACCTACCATATGCAAATCAAAGGCTTTCAATAGCTCATGCGGCGCATCAAGCTTACTCGGTGAGTCATGGTTACCGCCTATCATTACGACATTAAGCTGGGGCATAGTTTTTGCCAGTCGGGCCATAAAACGATAGAGCATTCGCCAGGCGCTCGCAGGCGGGTTGGCGGTATCAAAAATATCACCCGCAACCAACAGCGCATCAATTTGCTGTTGCTCTAGTGTATCGGCCAGCCAGTCCAGAAAAACCTGATGTTCGTAGTCACGGTTATAACCATGCAGCTGATGGCCAAGGTGCCAATCGGAGGTATGGAGGATCTTCATTATTGGTGTATATGCCAGTCGGGAAAACTGAAACGATTGTACCCTACAAAATGGTTTTCCCAAGCTGTTCGGCGACAGAAAAATTGCGACAAAACCAGAGCAATGCAATAAGATTGACAGCCAAATGCACAACCTAGGATTTGTAACTGCCATGATGTGGTTTAAAAACATACTGACCTATCGCTTTAGCCGCGAAATTGAACTCAATCCGGATCAGCTGGAAAAACAACTCGAAGAGTTTCGCTTCACCCCTTGTGGAAGCCAGGACAAGCAGAAATTCGGCTGGGTTCACGCACTGGGCAAGCATGGTGATATGTTCACTCACGTTATCGGCGACAACATTCTTGTCTGTGCCCGCAAGGAAGAAAAAATGCTGCCGGCCTCGGTGATCAAAGAATCACTGACCGCCAAGATCGAAGCGCAGGAGCAGGAACAGGGCCGCAAGCTGAAGAAAAGCGAAAAAGACACCATCAAAGATGAAATCGTGATGGATCTGCTGCCTCGGGCATTTAGCCGTAACCAGCAGACCTACGCGCTGATCATGCCAAAAGAGGGCTTTGTGCTTGTCGATGCCGGCAGCTTCAAAAAAGCCGAAGATCTGCTGGCGCTGCTGCGTAAGTCTATCGGAAGTCTGCCAGTAATTCCTGTTACGCCAGAGAAGCCTGCAGAGCTGACCATGACCGAGTGGGTTCGCTCCAACACCTCTCCGAACGGTTTTACCGTCGGTGAAGAAGCTGAGCTGAAAGCCATTTTGGAAGACGGCGGGGTGATCCGCTGTAAGCAGCAGGACTTGAGCTGTGATGAAATCCTGGCCCATATCGAAGCCGACAAACTGGTCACCAAGCTTGCCATCAACTGGCAAGACCGTATCGACTTTGTTCTGGCAGATGACCTGTCACTGAAGCGCCTGAAATTCTCTGATGAAATCAAAGATCAGAACGAAGATATCGACAGAGAAGATATCGCTCAGCGTATCGATGCCGATCTCTCGCTAATGTGCGGCGAGTTCTCGGCCTTCCTGCCAAACCTGTTCGAGGTACTGGGCGGGCTAGAGGCGAAAGAGTAATAATAAGCTGACGAGGTACGAGCGGTTATCACATGCCTTCGTGCCTCTCTCCAGTCATCCCCCCCCTTCTATCAACTCCCTTCTACGCAAAACTAAACTCTGTTTTAATTGCCTTTGTGGTAGTGATCACAGTAAAATCCCGCCTCACATCCGTATCCCCTACTGATACGGCCTGATTTGGAATCAGACACTGGAATATAAGAGCTATGTTTAAACCTGAATTGTTATCGCCTGCCGGCAGCCTGAAAAACATGCGCTATGCATTCGCATACGGCGCTGATGCTGTCTACGCTGGCCAGCCACGTTACAGCCTTCGTGTACGTAACAACGAGTTCAACCACGAAAACCTGAAAATCGGTATCGATGAAGCCCACGCACAAGGCAAAAAGCTGTACGTGGTTTGTAACATTCAGCCGCATAACTCTAAGCTAAAAACCTTCATTCGCGACCTGAAACCTATCGTCGAGATGGGCCCGGACGCCTTGATCATGTCAGACCCTGGTCTAATCATGATGGTGCGCGAAAACTTCCCGGAAATGCCGATCCACCTGTCAGTTCAGGCGAACGCCGTAAACTGGGCAACGGTAAAATTCTGGGCAGCCAACGGCGTTGAGCGCGTGATCGTTTCTCGCGAGCTGTCACTGGAAGAAATCGAAGAAATCCGCAAGCACTGTCCGGAAACCGAGCTGGAAGTGTTCGTTCACGGTGCACTGTGTATGGCCTACTCAGGTCGCTGCCTGCTATCTGGCTACATCAACAAGCGTGACCCTAACCAGGGCACTTGTACTAACGCATGTCGCTGGGAATACAAGGTAGAAAAAGGTGCTGAAAACGATGCCGGTCAAATCGTTGAAGAGTTCAACCCGAGCGAAACGCAAGAGATTGAAGTACAGGACGAGCGTCCTGAAACGACTATCGGACGCGGCAAGCCAACTGATGAAGTCGTTCTACTGAGCGAAGCACACCGCCCGGAAGAAAAAATGGCTGCTTTTGAAGACGAGCACGGCACTTACATCATGAACTCAAAAGATCTGCGTGCCGTACAGCACGTTGAGCGTTTGACTAAGATGGGTGTGCACTCACTGAAGATCGAAGGCCGTACCAAGTCATTCTACTACTGTGCACGTACCGCTCAGGTTTACCGCAAAGCGATTGACGATGCAGTCGCCGGCAAGCCATTTGACGAGAGCCTGTTGGGTACCCTGGAAAGCCTGGCGCACCGTGGTTATACCGAAGGTTTCCTACGTCGCCACACTCATGATTCTTACCAGAACTACGACTACGGTTACTCTATCTCTGACTCTCAGCAGTTCGTCGGAGAATTCACCGGTAAGCGCCGCGGCGATCTGGCCGAAGTCGAAGTGAAGAACAAGTTCATTGTTGGTGACAGCCTTGAAGTCATGACACCGAAAGGCAACGTGATCTTCAACCTTGAGATGATGGAAAACCGCAAGTCTGAGTCAATTGATGATGCGAAAGGCAACGGCCACTTCGTCTTTATCCCGGTACCTCAGGATATGGATCTGGATTACGGTCTACTAATGCGCAACCTCAATACCGGTGAGAATACCCGTAACCCTCACGCTCCAAAAGACAGTAAGTAATCGTTATGGCACTACTTATTACCAGTAAGTGCATTAACTGCGACATGTGTGATCCCGAGTGTCCGAACGAGGCGATCACCATGGGCGCAGAGATCTACGAGATCGACCCAGATCGATGCACTGAATGTAAAGGGCACTACGACAAACCGACTTGCCAGTCAGTTTGCCCGATCACCAATTGCATTATTACCGATCCGGAGCATGTCGAGACAGATGACGAACTACTTGAAAAGTTTGTCACCCTGCAGGGACTTGCCTAACCACTCAGGTAAACAATATAGAAAAGCGCCATACGGCGCTTTTTTGTTTTCCGGCACCAACAATTATCTCAGAACAGTCTCTTCGTGTCTCATCGCAGCAAGGCCAGACATTGCTCAGGAGGTTTAGGTGGCTGTTTTTTCTTCTTGGCTACCTTTTTCTTTTTTGCCTTGCCTGACTCAGGCTTAGGTTTCCACGAAGCCAGCTCTGCCCCACAACCGTCACCGGCAGGTGGCGCTTTTTGCGGTTTACAGTTTGCATCACCATCCGGGCAGTGCAACCTGACATGAAAATGGTAGTAATGTCCCCACCAGGGGCGAACTTTTCGCAACCAGCCTCGGTCAGTCCATTCACGTTTGCAGAGTTGCTCCTTAATAACCGGATGGACGAATATCCGCGCAACCCGTTCATCAACAGCAGCCAGCTGCACCAGCATAGCCTGCTCCTGACCCCAGTTTTCCTGGTTAATTTTATAGTCCTTGATATGAACCATCGGCAACGGCTGAACATCGATGAGTTGCTCTTCAGATAAAGGCCCGTCACTCAGTTTAAGCCAGATATCTGCATCCAAGCCTGTTTGATGGCTCGCGTGACCAGAGGAAAAACGCCCACCACGCGGCATGGCGATATCACCCACCAGTAACTGGCCGAGTTCAAGCTGACGTGTTTTTTTCGAAAGATCATGAAGAAACTGAATCATTTCCTGATGGCCGTAATAACGTCCGCGATGAGAGCGCATCACCTGATAGCCATCTCCCTGCAACGGCAGGTTTTCGCCACCTGCCAGGCAACCGTTATTATAGGTACCAATAGATTCCGACTTACCCGTACTAGGGGAGCTGATACTCTCCCACGGGCTAGCCACAACAAATTGAAGTGGCAACAACCACAGCAACAATAACCATGCAATTCTCAACGCGATACCCTTAAAAAAGTGCTGGAAAAGCGAGCCCCATGCCATTAGAAAAGCATAGCAACCAATTTTCTGGCCCGCTTAAACAACAAAGGCTGCAATAATGCAGCCTTTGTCAAAACAACGTATTACTCTGAAATTACTTCATCTGCTGATCAAGGTTCAGAATTGTTAGTGCGTTACTTACACTGGTTGCCAATACATCTACAACCCCGGAGCGCAATGCGCCAAGCAAGGCTAGCGCCTTACTGTTTTCAGCGGCAGTAACGACGACCGTCGGAATATGGCGCAGCTCTTCCATACTCAAGCCAATCACACGATCACTCATCATGGTATCGGCCTTCTGTCCCTGGCTATCAAAGAAGTCATAGCCTGCAATATCGCCGACAACGCCTCGACGAATACGAGCCTCAACAATCTCCTGTGGTGTGAACCAGCCCAGCTTAACCATATGGCTGTTCTCGTTCATATCCCCTACCCCGACCAAAGCAACATCAGCGCGGCGGGCACGGTCTAGTGTTTCCTTGACCGTACCGTTTTTCATGAAAGCTTCTTTTACCTTGATGTCTTCAACATACGCTGGCGCATACAAGGTTTCACTGATGCCATCATACTTCTTGGCTAGCTGGCGACAGATATGGTCAGCATTAATGGCATTTCCCGAGCGGTGAGTACCACCAATCCCACACACAAAACGACATTTGCGATGCGGTACAACCCCAACATGGTTGGCAATCGTGGCAATGTTCCTGCCCTGTCCAACCGTCACAACCATGTCATCAGTCAAAGTGGATGCCAAATAGCTAGAGACTAAACTCGCGACTTGCTGACGCTGGGTTTCATCGTCCGGCTGATCCAAAGCAATCAGAGCACGCTTAAGGTTGAATCTTTCTATCAGCTGTTGCTCAAGCTTCTCGCTGAAAACCGGGTGGTACTTAACGGTGATCTCAACCACCCCTTCATCGCGAGCCCTTCGCAGTAAACGTCCGACCTTAGCACGAGACATCCCGAACTTTTTCGAGATCTCTTCCTGCGTCGCTCCATCCTGATAGTAAGCAATGGCAATCTCCGTCAGCAGATCGCTATCAACATGTGTATTGTCATTGGTGGTTACTGTCATCACCTTTCCCTTCATGCTCTGCATGCTTTAACCATACCGGGATCTTACCCTGAACCCTTTCCCGGTGCGAGCTGCAACATGCTTTTTGCCGTACAACTTTAAGTGATATGGGAAGCCAAAAGCTGATCATTTTTCACTATCAATTTTCAAACCGAAATATAAGACCATAAACCTTTGAAAAACAACAAATAAAATCACGCACAGCTTTTTACCTATTATGTTCCATAAGCTCTATAACCTGTACAGCGTTATAGGCGATATCGTCTTGAAGGCTTGCTAGCACTTTTTAACCATCAATCGTTACATGTAAACCAATTATCATTACAACGGATGTTGAGAGCATGGTAGGAATAATAGAAAGAGATCGAAGAGTATTCTTAAGTGACGGCTGCTGGGCTGGCATTCCGGCGGGGCTCGAACCCGCGAATGCCTTCGGCAGCGTGACAGGCCGCTCTGCTCTCAAGGAAATAGCCAAGGTAAATAGGCTAACCAACTGAACT